>JAYVND010000810.1:0-2724 GCA_043758635.1 Bdellovibrionales bacterium | reverse complement strand
TCGTGAGATGCACGTTCTGGTGCGTACGGCATGGACTCCTACAAGCTGGGGTCCTTCAATCATGACAAGCATCGCTCCTAAGGACGCAGTTTCTGTTGATGTCAAATACGATACGAACCGGCAGCGATTCGTGCTTTTCGGCCTCGAGAATCAAATCACAACTGAATCTGAGCTTGTCACTATGAGTTCGTTCGATGGAATCACTTGGTCGAGTGCGCAGCATTTCTGCGACTCAAATTGCCTCCCGCACTTCGCAAGTAACATTGGAGTCAGTGGCGATGACCAAGGTCAGCTCATCGGCACAACCGCTATGATTTCATTCGGTGCTCCATATGCTTTAAATTCAACTGATTGCGGAAATAGCGGGTGCTGGGCCCAATGGAGCCTATGGGGCGGGCTCGTCCAGATGAAAACTGCATCGGAGACGCAGCTAGCATTCTCATCGGTCACTAATAAAGTCATAGGTTGGCTGTATGCTGAAGGTGGTAGCTCACCTGCGATCTCGGGCTGGGCGTGTGTCCAGGGAATGTCGGATTCCATTTCGGTCGCACTTTACGTCGGTGCACCGGCTGGTTCTGCTAATTCAGTAGGCCTCGGTTGGATTATTGCGAACCAGGCAAGCGAGCCCGCAATCGCGGCACAGTGTGGAACTCATGAATCCGCATACCGGTTCTACCTTCCGGTCACCGATGACCTCATAGAACGTGCTGGCGGAAGTCCGATATTCGCCTATGGAATTTCGCCTTTTGGAAGTCCTAACAACTCACTCTTTGATTCAGGGGAATTCTCCGTGCCCAGTAGGGGGGTCCCAGGGCCTTCACCCAGTCAGTCACCAGTTTACCGTTTTTATTCGGCCGCCCAAGACGAGCACTTTTTTACGCTTAGCTATGGAGAAGGAGTATCGGCGGGCTTCCAATTTGAAGGTACAGCTTTCAAAGTTCTAGATAGGCAGGTGGTAGGCACCACAGCGGTTTACCGATGTTTCACAGGAATTCGTCATTTCGTGTCGAATGACTCAAATTGTGAAGGACAACGAATCGAGGGTCTTTATGGGTATATTTATTCTCATCAGTTCGACAACACACGAGCGGTCTATCGAGCTTACCAGCCATCTCGCGGTGGCCACCTCACAACCGAAAATTTTGCGGAGGCCTCGAGTGGCACCTTCGAATATGTTTCAACGCTTGGCTATTCTCCCGCGCGATGAGATAGCCAGTCCTTGAAAAAAAGACTGAAAGAAAAAGCCTGAACTAAAGACTGAAATAAAAACTGAAACGAAGACTGAAATAATAAGTACCAAAAAAAGTACCACTGAAATGTCACAATACTGAACGACTGTGCGCATTCTTGCGCCTCGCGACCAGTCTTTACCACTCTCGTTCTCAAATCAAATGCGGGCGAACAAGAGCGTGAAGAGATCGACCTCATTTTTGCATCCACTTTGTTCCTAGTTGACAAACAATTCCAAGTTCTCGCGATCTGGAGTAACAATAAATGAATTGGCTTTACGGAATTTCTCTTTTTTCATTTATTCTAATCGGCTCATCCGTGAAGGCAATGGAGCCGATTCGCGACTCAGCTCAGTTATGGGATCCAAAAGAAGAAGTCGTCGCGAGGGTAGAGGGAGTAAGGGTTGTGCTCGCCGACTACAATTTAATCCGACATGATTTCGTTGAAGTTGCGAATCTTACGAACAATCAGATTGATGAATGACTAGTCCGCAATGCCGCGTTTATTTCAAAAGCCCAAGCGGCCCAGTCGGCAGTAAATGAGCCGATATCAACTTCGCGTGAGGAACGTATTGCGTATCGGCCAACAGAGTACCGCCGAGCGCATGTATTTTTGGTTGATACCGGAGGCCTGATTGACGCCAAAGGCACCGGATCATTAGCCCCTACACCGGGCAGTCATGACAATGGGCTTGCAACCCTGGGGGATATGATCAGGGAATACGCATACGAAAAACTCATCGGCGCAATTTTCAAGACGAATCGCGAATTCGATACCGTGGGTAGTTATGCAGTTCTAGATTTCGGATTTTCTATCATCAATAAAGATAAATCAAAATCTCGGGCCGGAGTGATTCTTCGCCAAGCACACGAACGATATCACGGTGATCCCGTGGATCGACGTGAAAAAGGTTTGGCTGCAATGCTTCCACGCGCCTTGCAAGTCAAGATTGAAAAACTCCTGAGGCATTACGGGATCACGAGTTCGATTTTATGGGGTCAAAAAGAATTAGTCAATTTACAGGGAACCAAGAATGGGGCAGTAGTTGATTTCGGGGCGTTCATAACTAAAAAAGATTTTCAAAAGGAACTTTACTTTTTCTACGATCAACAGAACGGCACCGCATCAGGCGCTGATCTAATAACGAAACCAGGCGATGCGGACTTTGTCCATCCTGATCCCCGGTTGCAGATTCCATTCGAAGTTTGGGGCTTTTCTCAATCGGGCAAGGAAGATTCAAAATATGACAACCCATTCATCTGGTCGCATGAGCTTGCAGAAGCGATCGCGCAGGGACGAGCTTCAAGGCAAGATGCAGAACAGCACCTACGCAATCTGTTTGATCGTGGCGATGTACAGAGCGCTTTGCATTCTCCGGTAGAGAACATGGCTAAATCTTGCATGTTGCTTTTTCTTTGATGCCTTTTAATGTTTATACAATAATTTTGGTTGCGTATCTTTGGCCCGCGTCTGTAACAAGGTTCGAGAGCTGGG
>JAYVND010000809.1:0-2724 GCA_043758635.1 Bdellovibrionales bacterium | reverse complement strand
GAAATCTGGCCACATGCGAGCGCTTCGCTGAAAGGCAAAGGTCCGGGGGCACCGAAACGTCGCAGCATCGAGAAAACATTCTGATCAATCGTAACAACAGTTGGGTTTGATCCGGAAGGCTCTGCAGCGGAGGGAATCGAGCCTCCGCTGCTACCGGCGGCGTCGGGAGCGGCGGCGGCGGCGGCATTTTGAGCTGGGTTGCCGGCAGTTGATATTTCGCCGCTTGCGGCCTCGCTCATTGCGCAAATCGGAAAAAAGGTGGCAGCGGCAATTGCGATCATAACAGCCAGGCTTTTCGCGTCATACACAATAACTTTCAGGGCAGATTTCAACATTCGTTAGCTCCTGAGATCAGTGAAAACTCATTCGTGTATTGGATTCATCCATGACTTTTTCCGCGCGCCGCAAACCCGAGAAATTGAGCGGGGATGAACAAAGTCAATTCGAAATTTGAGCCGAGTATTGATGAGCCAAAAGCAGAATGCAAGCGAGCGGGGCGAGTTTTAGGCATCTCCGCGCCGCAGCTTTGATAACACTGTAAATTGGATGAAAAATGCAGAGATTTCAGAGTGTCCAGTTGAAAATAGCTCCCTCGATTGGTGTGATCGACGAAGCATTGTGCTGAACTCATTTGGATTTTTGCTCACCCATCGAACGCGTGACAAAAAAAGCGCCACACCAGAAGGGTGTGACGCATCTCATAGGCTTCTTTGTTGCTCGGTCTGATCAGCCGATCACCAAACGGAGAGACGCTCCGCGGGCGCGCGATACATTTTATCGCCAGCTTTGCACGTGAACGCGTCATAGAAGCCGTCTATTTGCTGAACCTGTTGATTCACACGAGCGTAGCCGAGGGAGTGGGGATCTGTTTTTAAACGCATCTCCGCAAATTTAGGAAGCATTTTCTGGCACCACATGTGCGCAAAGGAATAAAAGAATTTTTGTTTGTCAGTGATCGACGCTTTCGCCGCTTGATCTGGTTCGCCAAAGGCGGACTGATAAGCTGCGCGGAGTCCGACGTGATCTCCAATGTTCTCACCTAGAGTTAGTTTACCGTCGTGTCCAACGCCATTGTACAGGTCAACAAAACGATCCGTGCGCTTGTGAAATTCTTTTTGATCTTTTTCGCTCAACCACTGGTGGAATTTGCCATCCGCATCGTACTTTGAGCCCTGGTCATCAATCGAATGACCGAGCTCATGTCCGACAACGGCGCCGATGGCCCCGAGGTTTTCGATTTCGCTGCGACCTGCATCGAAAAATGGCGACTGCAAAATTCCCTGCAGCAGGGTAAATTTGTTATCAGTCGAAGAGTAGTATGCGTTGAGTACGAGTGGGGCCATCGACCAGCGAACACGATTGCGCGGCTCAAAAAGCTCCTTAATCTCTTTGTTGATTTTGGCCTGATGTAGATTTAAACGGTTCTCGACCGGGTGTTTGGGATCGTAGGCGAGAAGTGGATTGAAATCCCATTCTTGCAAAGTCTCTGGAGAAACTAAATAGAGTTTAGCGGCATCAATTTTATGTTGAGCCTCTTTGCGGCCGTCACGGCTCAACCACTTGTTGTCGTGGATTTGAGTGGAGAGCGTGTGTCTAACTTTCTCGGCGAGCTCTTCGACTTTCGTCTTCGGGAAATCCTTGAAGAGTATTGCGATCAACTGCTCGTCAAATTCTTTTCCGAAGCGAGACTTAATCTCTTCGGCGCAACGTTCATTGCGAGGGCGGCGCTCGGTCGGGCCTCCCAAAATCACATGGTTGAAATCAAAAAATGTTTTGAAAAAATTTGGATAACCATCGTCCATGTAGCCTGAAGCCTCATGAAAGAGATAAACATCTTTTAACGCCTGGAGATCATAATTCTTCAAAGCTTCGTTGATAAAGCTCATGGTTTCAGGTACCGGGACACGAACTTGAAGATCTTTCGGAAAGCGATCAAGGATCTTTTCCAACTTTAGCTGCGGGTATTTACTCAGGAGGTCAGCTCGGGATACATCGTTTTTAGAGCCGAAACGTTCTCGGTAAACATTTTGAAGAAGATCAGCCCCAGCGTAATTCTTTTCGAAATCGACCACGTTCTGCGCATGCTTTTCGGCGTCGCCCACTTTCAGAGTTTTGAAGAATTCAGTCACGACTTTCTTGAGAGCCTCTACATTCTCTGGTTTGTCGTAATAGGTTTTTTCAGGCAGGGTGCTTGCATCGGCCATCAGCGCCGCAGCAGCCTTATTAGGGTCATTCTGATCGGCCATCGCAAACTGATTGATAAATGAGTAGTGCGGCTTATCAAGCTGCGAACTCACGTAATCAATGAACTCCTCACGTGTTTTGAGAGCTTCAACTTCTTTCGCGGCTTTTTTGACTTCGATTTTCTCATCTTTCGCAGATGCTTTTGGATCCATGCAACCCAAGTAAAACGCCTTCAAGGACTGACCACGCTCATTGCTCGGCTCAAAATTTTTTAAATTTTGTAAGTAATTGGTGCGTGCGGTCAGAAGTTTCTCGTCGAGATCGGTGAAAGAAAAATTCCACGATGATTTGTTCGCCGGCAAAACAAATGGTTCGACAGTGAGTGAGCACGCGTTCTCATAAAAATTCTCACACGGCGAGATTGCGGGATTCGCCGGAAAATCACGATGGTCAGGAATTTTACTTCCTTTCATCAGCTCTTGAGTTGTCGGAGTGCGCCCACCCGCCTCTTGCAACTTCGACGCTTTGGCGAGAGGCGAG
>JAYVND010000808.1:0-2726 GCA_043758635.1 Bdellovibrionales bacterium | reverse complement strand
CCTAAAAAACTAGCAGCTGGCGAAGCGATTCACTTCAAGCCCCTTTTGAAAGTCCAGTACATCGATCGAGCTGCGACCGAGCTTTTTAGATCTGACAGCGGGCTCTACCGCTTCGGCGAAAAAATATTTACTTCGCTCGAAATGAATCGCGCGATTTCAGAGTTGACTCAAGTCGCGAGCTTCACAAAGCCCGCGAACGCTCCTTGACAAATAACGCCTAATTCTCTAATTTTGGTATTCCGCGGTTTTCTGTGTTCGGGAGTAGCTCAGCGGTAGAGCAAGCGGCTGTTAACCGCTTGGTCGGGGGTTCGATTCCCTCCTCCCGAGCCAATTTATCTTTCGCTGCAGTTTTTTTCCTTGCGGTGAACAACTCCGAGATTCTCCATCGGAGAATGAGTTTTCCCTCCGCTAAAATGGCACAAAGCCGGCAGTACGCTGAAGAATTTTGTTGATCGATGGTTTGTCGAGATCATCTCAAAACTCGTTTCATATAATCTGCAAGTGCAGCGTGCTCTGTCCCGAACTGAGGAAGCTCTTGAATAATCGTCGCACGATCCGTTGAGTTTTGCTTTTGGCTCAGTTTGAATTTTGCCTGCATGTCCTCAATTTCAATTCTGAAGGCGACAATACCTTTAACCAAATCCAAGAGATCTTGGTTCGGTATCTGTGGCAGTGACCAGCCTGTTTCATAATCGCTTTCGAAGTGCTTCACAATTTTATTCAGAATATCGTAAGCCTGCTCAGAATCGTCGACAATTGTTGCGGTGCCCTGAACGTGCACGGTCGCATAATTCCAGGTTGGCACATTGTGCGGTTGCGGTTCGTACCACGCAGGCGAAACGTAAGAATGCGGCCCATGAAATATGGCCGTCAACTTTTGACCTTCAGCAAAGTGTTTCCACTGAGGGTTTGGTCTCGCGCAATGCCCGATCAAAGATTGCCGACCTTCAATCGATTCCAGAAGAAGTGGAAGATGACTGATAAAGGCCCGTTAGAACCCAGCGTAATAACAGTAGCGAAAGCATATTTTTGGATGATCTCGAAAATTAATCCTGACCGGTCCTCGCTGTAGTAAGAAGGCGAGTACATTGTTTTCATTAAACGTGCTCCACATCAAAAAGCCTCATCAAAAAGCGTAACTTGGCTCGAGAGATTTCTTTGAGCCGCCGAAGACTTGATTGCCAATTTCCTGCGTAAACTTTGAGTTTGTTTCTACTTGGATCAAGAAAGTACAGCGACAAATCGGAAATTGGCTACTCTTTTCAGAGTGAATCTAAGAGCCGTTGCGCTGCTTTCGGTGATTTTAATCTGATGAGCACAATATGTTTATATTCTTCTTCATTCATCCTCCGCTCGTATCGAATTTGAACTTCAAAATATGTTTTAAGCACCCAGAGAATGATCGAATCTTTGCTCATAAACGACTTGCGCAACGATTCTTCATCGCGAGGGTGCGGTCGTAGTTTCCGTCGAGCCCATGCCGGCCTCAAGTGTGGAGCCGGCTCGCACACCTTATGATTGTTAGCCCTGAAGGATCCTTCGTTTTGCAGTTTCAAATTCGTCAGCAGTTAATGCGCCTTTATCGTAGAGCGATTGAATGCGTTCCAGTTGTGAGGCAACTGATTCATCTCCAGAGTAAACTTTGGATGAATTTGAATCTGAATCGCGCATACGTAGAATCTCTTTCGAATGCGACATCCATGCGTCGATAACAGCGGTATCGCTTCGACCATAAACTACGATTGAGTCAGCTACGAGATCGTGAAGAGTCTGTTTACGTGCGGTAAAGAACGCAATAATGTAACCCAAACAAATGAATCCGGTCGAAAAAAATTTCATAAAGTTTCGTAAAAGTGCTGCGCGGAATGAAAGGCGACGACCCGTCAGGTCGACAACTTGAATTCCCATGAGCTGCTTTCCAATTGTCGCGCGGATTTCAGACGACTCGAGTATGGGTGCGTAGAAGACCCAAACAATAGCTGCGCCCAAAAATGGAATAATATGTCCTCCAATGAAACCAACAAAACCGAGAATGATCGTATCGATGAAGAGCGCTCCGAAACGGCGGGTGACCGACGAGTACATTTGATTTTCCATAAGTTTTCCTTTTAGTCTAGATTCGAGATTTTGCCGTTGTTGACACGAATTTTCACACTCAGCGCATCTGCGTCCGTCGAAGACTTGAACTCGTCAACCTTTCCGTTTTGAGTCGAGAGATCAAATTTGTAATGCACTTTATCCGCAGTTTTAAGATCGACTTTTCCGTTGTCCAAGTTTGAATCGATCTCGAATTTTGGAGACTCGAATTCGATCTTCCCGTTGTCTCCATGAACAGACAGATGGGCTCCGACCGGTATCGAAATCTTGCACTTGATTTTGGGGACCGATGTGAAATCGAGAGTTGTGACATGGGCTGCGGATGGGGCAGTTTGAACGGGCGCTCCATTCCCTCTGCAGGCCCAAGCGAGTTTCTGAATTTCGGAAGATTCGAATTCTATTTTACCGCTGTTGAATTTTACGATGACCCCATCGCCGCGTTCGATAGCGGCCGTTCCCGCAAAGGCCGAGCCCTCACTGTCGCCGATCGAAACATGATTGTTTTCTCCATTGATATCAATCAATCCGCCTAAAATTTGAACGCGATCTCTGTCATCTATTTTAATCAGTGATCCAAAATGAACAAAGAGGAACCCGACAAAGATCAGAGTCATCGCGAATGCGCCGAG
>JAYVND010000807.1:0-8553 GCA_043758635.1 Bdellovibrionales bacterium | reverse complement strand
CGCCCTGATCAAAGTCCTGCATCAGCGTTATCGTGAAAATCGGTTTACGCTTCTTTGCAACCAGGTCAAAGACGAAGCCGATGGTCGCAGACTTTTTGAGAGGATGGATGAGATCACGCGCCGCTTCATCTCAGTCAGTCTAGATTACGGTGGTTCCATTGTAATGGATCCCAATGTGAGACAAGCGACACGCAACCAACAGCTAGTACTACGCTCGCATCCCGACACTCAAGCATCACTGGCGCTGCGGAGGTTCGCCAATAAGCTCAACACTTACGAGGGTGTAGATGAGTGTAAAGGAAGTTTACAGTTTTTTTGGGAACAGATGATTCAAGTGGCATAAAAAGATTAGGACTTTGAGTGAAGTTCTCATTTTGATAACCTGTTCAAGTCATGCGCTCTCTCGAGCGCGGCACATAGGGGATCTCGCTCTCGCTAGAGTGAGAAAGGGTGATAGGGATGGCAAATAATTCCAATCTGCTTCGCAAGTATAAGGAAGAGCCGACAAAGGTGACTCCTGAGCAGAAAGATAAGTTGATCTTGGAGTACGCTCCACTGATTAAGTTTATCGCGCAGAAAATCGCGGTTCGCCTCCCATCCAATATTGAGTTGGACGATCTCATCTCCAGTGGTGTCATTGGTTTGATGGATGCGATTGAGAAATACGATCCAACCCGAGATAACAAATTCAAAACGTATGCGGAGTTCCGTATTCGCGGGGCAATTCTGGATGAATTGCGCGCGCAAGACTGGGTTCCTCGCTCGGTTCGTGACAAAGCGAAGCTTCTTGACCGCACGGTCATCGAACTTGAAGCAGAGCTTGGTCGCTCGGCAAGTGATGAAGAAGTTTCGTCGCGATTGAGCATGACGCTCGATGAGTTTTATGACCTCGTGAACCAAGTTCGTCCGGTGTCAGTTCTCTCGATCGACGATGCAAACACATTCAGCAACGTCGATAAAAAATCGATCCTGAACTTGCTTGAGGCGACAAAACTCAACAATCCGTTCACGCAGCTCAACATGAAGTCGGTGAAGGATATCGTAACGAAGGCCATCGAGGAGCTGCCGGAGCGTCAACGCTTGGTGCTTTCGTTGTACTATTACGAAGATCTCAATTTAAAAGAGATCGGCAAAGTGCTAAGAGTTACCGAGAGTCGCGTTTCGCAACTGCATGCACAAGCGATCTCTCGACTTCGGGCAAAGCTTGCACAAACTTTCGATGAGCAGGATCAAGAAGCGAGCTAAGCCTTACCGCTCGAAGAGTGAGCGGAGCCTCACGGCTCGGATGGTGAGCGGAGCCTCACGGCTCGGATGGTGAGCCGAGCCTCACGGCTCGAAGGGTGAGCCGAGCCTCAAGACTCGGGGCCGTTCTAAACAGAAAAAGCTGATCCTCGCAGGTCAGCTTTTCTTATGACCAGGTTATGTCGGGCTTGAGGATAAGGCTTAAGAAATGTCATCGAGCTAAGCCGCTGCGCGCGGGATTTTTCAAAGGCGGTTTTTCTCCTTTGAGTCTTCGTCATCCGGCGTTGGACGGTCCAAACTCTCTGTCACAGCCGCGCGAATCTTTCCAATCAATCTTACCTCAAGTTGGCGGACCGCTTCTCGAGTGACACCGAAATGCTCGCCAATTTCTTGCAGCGTTAGCGGATCATCGGCCAAGACGCGTTCATCCAAAAGATAAGTTTCTTTTTCGTTCAGCCTCGGGCGTAAGAGCGAAAGATTCTCTTTCAATACGGTGAGCTCTTCAGCATCACCAATGAGACGTTCAGCGTTTGGTTCGAGGCTCTCTTCAAAATCGAGAAGCGTTGCAGTGGAATCCCCATTGTCGAGCGGCTGACTTAAGCTCACATCGCGGCCCGAGAGGCGTTTGGTCATCGTCTCCACTTCGTCTTCACTCACGCCGAGGCGCGAAGAGAGAAGCGCATAGTTGGTGTCGCGACCCATCGATTCAAGTAGGTTTTTTTCCTTCTGTAGGCGATAGAAAAGCTTGCGCTGATTTTGCGTGGTTCCGATTCTCACCATCGAATATTGGCGCATCAAATACTCTTGAATGTATCCACGAATCCACCACACCGCATAGGTGATGAGTTTCACACCCTTGTACGGATTGTACTCTCGCACCGCATGCATCAAGCCCACGTTGCCTTCTTGAATCAAGTCGATGAGCTTCGCGCCAAAGCGTGAATACTCCGCCGCAACTTTGACAACAAACCGGAGGTTGCTTGTCACCAAGAGTTCAGCAGCTTTCGAATCTCCATGCTCGCGGTAACGAACGGCGAGTTCATGCTCTTGTTCTCGAGTTAACAAACCGTATTTACGGATCTCTTGAAGGTAGGTCGCAACCGGATCGGTGCTGCTGACGGTAGTCGAGATCGCTTTTGAATTGGAATCGACATGGCCCTGAAGCAGGGGCGACTTTTTTTTTGGTGTCAAATCAGAATCTAAGTTTGGTAACAGAAGCTCGAGCAGATTGTCGTCAGTGCTGACGGTTTGATCGAGTTCTTCTAGTTCTTCATCAGTCGGACCTAACTCAAGATGTGACTCATAACTTGAAGGATCAAAGTCTTCGGAAAGCGGGTCAGATGACGATGTTTTTTTTACTCCACCGAGCGCCTCGCTCGATGAGTCTTTTTTTGATCCTCTGGTTGACGCGCTGCTTGTACCAGCCGCAGAACCAGTCGTCGATCGAGTCGTCGAACCAGTCGTCGAACCCGCTGCGGGGCTGATGTCGCGGACCGCTCCCACATTTCGGGCAAGGAGAACCTGCGGCTGCGCATCCACGATCTCGGCGTGAACTGCGCGCGGAGCCGCCGCTGACTTGGTAATTTTCTTTTTCCCGCCGTCAGCTTTGAGAGTTTTAGGACTCACTTTTTTAGCCGGCGCTTTATCTGAGGTGCCGATCGCTACTTTTTTGGTTTTTTTTGCAGCTTTGACAGCCACCGGCGCTTTCGCCATTCCGTAGTTCACTTTCTTTCAAGCGTTTCAAAAATAGAAGCGTCTATTCCTGTCGCGTGCCGTCCCACTCGCAAGTGAAATGCGGCCGCGATCTTAGCCTAAAATCGCCGCTAGTTTTTTCTCAAGCGTGGATTGGACGATCCCTTTGACCGGGGTCAGAAGCATTGGCAGCGACACGTCAATCGTGACGCTACTGCCGGAGGTTTGAGCCGCAACATTCATCGATGCTTCGAACTTCGCACCTTTTGCGGTGCCGGTGCGTTTTGCTTCATCAAATTTGCAAACATAGTTATCAAGCTTACGGAGGTCTTTGTCAGACTCGAGCAAAGTTTTGATTTTTTGGAATGTCTCGTCGGGAGAAAGAGATGATTTCGCGTCGACTTTGAATTTTGGCATAGAGCCTCCTTAAGGTTTACTGCCCCACCATACTTGGCCGGTCCGAGAGCTGTCCAAGAAAACCTGGGAAAACCGGGGAAATCCTGAGAAAACCCATGAGAACTGAAAGGAAATCTGAAAAAACCAGGTGTGCAATTCTTCTCGTACCCTTCGGGGTGCGTCATGAATCTGTTGTCCGCGACAGCCTTGTCAAGGCAACCCCTGCCCTAGTAAGATGCTTTCTCTCATGCTCGAACATATCGGATCCCACCATCCAGGTGCGGGCGGCCGGCCAGCAGACGAATCACCAGAGGAAACAGATGAAATTCGTGACCGAACTGAAGCGAACCACCTATTGCGGATTGTTACGTGACACTCATGTTGGCCAAACGGTCAATTTGATGGGCTGGGTGGACGTTCGCCGAGATCACGGTGGTCTAGTCTTTGTCGATCTTCGAGACCGCGAAGGTTTGGTGCAGATCGTTTTGGATCCAGCGCAAGCGGCGATGGCGCAAGCAAAAGACGTGCGCAACGAATTCGTGATCGGTGTTCGCGGTGTGGTGCGCGCGCGGCCAGAAGGCATGACCAATAAAAAACTCGCCTCTGGGGCAGTCGAAGTCGAGGTTTCGCAGCTTGAAGTTTTGAGCGAGGCGAAAACTCCACCATTTTCGGTGAGCGATGAAAATGTCGGTGAAAATTTGCGTTTGAAATACCGCTACCTCGAGATTCGCTCACCTCGTTTGAATAAGCACTTGCGGATGCGCCACGAAGTCGTTCGCACGGTGCGCGATTATCTTTCAAACGAAGGCTTCATCGAAGTCGAAACTCCGATTTTGTACAAGTCCACGCCTGAGGGAGCTCGCGATTACTTGGTTCCTTCACGCGTAAATCAGGGCTCGTTCTACGCTCTCCCGCAAAGTCCGCAGACGTTGAAACAGTTGCTCATGATCGGCGGCATGGATCGCTACTTCCAGATCGCGCGTTGTTTCCGCGACGAAGATCTGCGTGCGGACCGTCAGCCAGAATTTTCGCAAATCGACATGGAGATGAGCTTCGTTGATCAAGAAGACATCATGGGAATCAACGAGCGCATGGCGCAGCTGATCTGGAAAAAATTCCGCGGCGTCGAAATCGGAGTCATTCCTCGCATGACTTTCCACGATGCGATGAACCGTTTTGGTAACGACAAACCAGATCTTCGATTTGGTCTTGAGCTTCAGGACTTAGCTCCAATTTGCCAAAATTCGAATTTCAAAGTGTTTGACGATGTTCTCGCAAGAGGCGGGTCGATTCGCGGACTCGGACTCGAGCAGGGGGCCGAATTCTCACGTGCACAGATCGACAAGCTCGTCGACATCGCGAAAAAAGCAAACGCCAAAGGCCTCGTGTGGATCAAGGTCGATAGTGCCGGTAAACTCACGTCTGCTGTCGGAAAAGTTTTAGCGGAAGACACAATAAAAGCCATCTTTGCGAAACTCTGCCCATCGGGTAAAGGAGCGGCATTTATCGTGGCTGACGAGTGGGAGGCGTGCTGCGGATCTTTATCGGCACTTCGTAACCACTTGGGCCGCGAGCTCAACCTGATTGATACTTCGAAAGATCGCTTCTTGTGGGTCGTTGATTTCCCGCTCTTTGAATACGACGGCGATAATAAGCGTTGGGCCGCTCGCCATCATCCGTTCACATCACCTTCTAATTCCGGCATTGAGGATTTGAAATCTGGAAACGAAACGAAGTTTGGCGACATGATCGCCAAAGCTTACGACTTGGTTTGCAACGGTTACGAGATTGGCGGCGGTTCGGTTCGAATCCACAGATCTGATGTGCAAGCCGGAATGTTCAAAGCGCTCGGAATGACAATGCAAGAGGCAACCGATAAATTTGGTTTCTTCATGGAGGCATTGTCTTACGGAACTCCACCGCACGCAGGAATCGCGTGGGGA
Organism: Bdellovibrionales bacterium; assembly: GCA_043758635.1. Lineage (GTDB taxonomy): Bacteria > Bdellovibrionota > Bdellovibrionia > Bdellovibrionales > JAMPXM01 > JAYVND01. The sequence goes on along the minus strand of JAYVND010000807.1, from coordinate 3,280 downwards.
GTGGACCGTTTGACAATGATTTTAGCAAACACCGAAGCCATTCGCGACGTGATCGCTTTCCCGAAAACCGCAAAAGCAACGGACTTGATGTCGGATGCACCAAGTGCCGTTTCGCGCGATCAGCTGATTGAGCTTGGCATTCGTCTAGCCGCGAATCTTGAAAAAAAGCCGTTAGATGCAAGTGCGCCGGACGTTGAAGCGTAGATTCGAACTGAAAATATCCAAAAGTGAAAAATCGGGACTAAACGGCTGTTTAGTTCTGAGACAGGCTGCCGATCTATTCTCTGAGAGAAATGATTTCTCTCAGACCCTCTCTCCCACGCTTTCCAAGTTGTGCTGAGTTCGGGTTCGACAGGAGGTCGAGATGGATAAGATAAGCAGCATTCTGCCGTCATCAGCGCGCATCACTGCCGTGGATATGAAAGAGGGCGGAGCAGTTCGCCCCGGCGTTCCTTCCTTTGGGCGCACCGAGGGTGTTTCGGGCCGCAGCAGTGTCGACCGCACTCTCATGAAGGACACTGCGAGCGCCGCCGCACAAGCTCAAGGCAAACAGCTCAACTGGCGCGCAAAAGATCTCGCGCAGGCAGAAGTCGCAAACTCAGTGACTCGCAATTTTTTTGGCCATAGTAGAGACAAAGTTGAGGTTTCTGCAAAAGACGAAATCGAAAACAACAATCAAGAGCGGGAGTCCGCGACCTATGGTCCAGGGACAACCGGAAAAAACAATGGTGGCAAAATGCTAGCTAGCGCACGCGACATCGAAGATGTCACTCCATCGAAACCCACGGGCTTTCACAACGAAGAAGTCACTCGAGCGATTCAAGTTCGAAATTTTCACCCCGAAGTTGGCTTCGACGAAGATGAAGCAAAAGGCGGAATCACTGAGCCTAGCTTTTTTGGGCGTCAGCAGGGTGCAAGTTCAGGTTCGAATTCGACCTCCACTAGTCGTGAAACGCCGAGAGCGCAACCCGAGGGCCTTTATCCAAAAGGAAGCTTCATTGACCGGAGCGCCTAAATAAGTCCAGCACCTTCTGAATCCGACAGAACTCATGCCTTTCTAACATTTCAAGGCAGTTAAACGGGTTTAGTCAAAAGCTCGAAAATAGCCCGAGCAAAGTCAGGCTATTTTTTCGACTAAAAATCCAACCTCTTCGAGTGAAGAGATTTTGAAAATGCCTTCTAGTCTGCGGACTCCCTCGTGAGTACGACCCACGACCACAACGGCTTGCACACTCAAGTGAATCAGTGTTCGCACAGCCTGAAGACTCCACTGGGCTGCACCCAACTGAATCAACATCTCCAACCGTAAAAGCGCCTGTCGTGCCGACTCGGCATGCAGCGTGCCCATACAGCCTGTGTGACCGGTAGCGAAGGCCATCAACAAATCCTTTGCTTCTGCACCACGAATCTCACCCATGACCAATCGATCCGGCCGCATCCGCAGAGCTTGTTTTAAAAGATCTGCCTGCGTGATCTCTCGAAGAATTTCTTGCGCATCTTTGCGCGTGAGCAGTTTTGCACTGGCCGCATTTGGCACGCGGAGCTCGCTTGTGTCTTCGATCATAAGCGTTCGCTCGTTTTCGGGAATCTCAAAAAGACAAGCATTGAGCACGGAGGTTTTACCTGAGCCCGTGGGCCCGACGACTAAAAAATTCTTATGCTCACGCACCAATTTTTTAAGCGCGAGCATAGACTCCGGCGTTGCCCAGCCTGCCGCCTCGAGCGCATCAAGCGTCCACGGATTTTTGGCGTGACGTCGTATGGTGATCACCGTGTGCTCACCGGATGCGGGCGGAATCATTAAGTGCACACGAGAATGCCGCCAGAGCCCGTCTGCAAAAGGATGAGCAAGATTGGCTTGAATTCCAGCCTCGTGACTCATACGAAAAATGAAATTGCGATACGTCAGTGCAGATAAAAATCGATCAGCAATTCGTTGCAGCTTCCCACATTTTTCAATCCAGATTGACTCCGGACCGTTGACGATGATTTCGGTGATGGCGGCATCGTCCATCAAATTCTCGAGAGGACCTGCCGCAAAGTACTCGTGAATCATTCGCTCGCGCACGCTGTTTGCGTCAATTGCATCATCTGCGTCAACTGCATCATTTGCGAGAGGTGCAAGTGAGGCGCAGGTCTCTTCAACGATCTTACGAATGTCGCGGTTTTCTTCTCCCGGCTTGAACTCACGTCGCGCAATCGTCAACGGGTCAACAGGCGGGAGGGCCTCGATGCGGCGGCGAATTTCTTTATCGATGTGAAGAAGCGATTCGAAGATCATGGCGCCTCCTCATCTGGGCGTGAAACCGTTGGTGTCACGAAAACCACGAGCTCAGTTTTATGATCGTGATAATCCCGACTCGAAAAAAGGCTGCCGAGGATCGGAATCTGCGACAGCAAAGGTATTCCGCTGACCGTGCGTCCCCATTCTTCGCGTAAGAGACCCGACAGAGCAATCGTGCGCGAGTGGGTCAAATCAAAATGAGTTTGAATGCTGTTGGTGAGGAGCCCAGGTATTCCATCTGGTTTGTTTCCCAAATCCAACATCGAAACTTCAGTCGTGATGCCAATACTCATGCGGCCGGAGTAGTCGGCAAATGGATTGATGTGTAACATGACACCGTACTTCTTCCACGTGACGGCGGCCGAATATTGAGTTGCAGTTTTCACTGGAAACTCGCCGCCAGCTAAGAAGTCAGCTTCTTTTCCGGATCGGCAAAGAAGTGTGGGGGAGGCGAGAACTTTGCCGAGTCCTTGCTCCTCCAGTGCGTCTAGGTTGACCTGAAGTCCTGGAATCAAAGTTCCATCTGCATTTGGAGTCGAGACTGCAAATTGGGGAATGAGCTGCGCTGAAACATTCGCTGGCCATTTCACTCCGAGTTTATGAAGCATGTCTTTCTTAATCTCTGCGACAATCACTTTGACTCGAATCGATGGCTCCAACGCTAAACTAGATTCACTTATCTCAACCGTGAAGCCGAAGGGGCGCAGCACGCTCTCAACGCGAGCTTTTAGATCGGCCGGCGCCTTTGGAATCATCACGTGAGCCCTTGGGCTAAATTCCAGGCTCAGATCCGGGAGCCCAGATTCAAGCGCCATCTGCCGGAAGTAAATGGCAGCAGCTTGATGAAGTTCTCCGTCCAACGAGGCACGAAATTCAAATTCTTGATGAGAGTCGCGCGCGACGACAGCAAGTGCTCGCCAGTCTTCAATTCGAAGAAGGCGGCCATTGATGAAAATGCGGCCGCCACCAACTGCGCCTTCTGCGCTCAAAGTTAAT
>JAYVND010000806.1:0-2745 GCA_043758635.1 Bdellovibrionales bacterium | reverse complement strand
GCGATTGTTCTTTTGGGCCCACATCATGAAGTAAACTTTTTGTTGAAGTGTCGAAACGGGTTTTTCGGCGCGCTCAGCTCTCACCAATGTTGGTTCTGACTGCATAAAAAGCTCAGCCACTGGCTGAGCCCACTCGCCGAAGGTCGCCGCAAACATCATGGTTTGCCACTCGCCGCGGAGAGTGCTCTTAATAAATTTGAGTTGCGACTCAAAACCCATACTGAGCATTCGATCCGCTTCATCGATCACCAAAATCTGGAGGCCCTGCAAAAGCAGTTTGTTTTTTTCGAGCATTTCTTTGAGTCGGCCTGGTGTTGCAACGATCACGCGAGGTGGTTTCTTAAACTGGCTTGCTTGGATTTTCTCGGGAATGCCGGCAACACACAAGGCAAGCGTGGTTGGGTGAACTTCTACGAGTGAGGTCATCACTCGGTGAACTTGCTCAGCAGTTTCTCGGCTCGGCGTTAACACCAGAGCCCTAGCTTGAGGGTGCTTTTCAAGAAGTGTGAGAAGAGAAAGCGCATACGCAAGTGTCTTACCACTGCCCGTCTGCGCGACGGCAACAAAGTCAGTTTCCATCAGTGCAAGAGGGATTGCTTCACTTTGCACTGAGGTAGGCTTGCTGAAATTCGCCTTCTCTAAAGCCTTGAGCATTCCACTGGCGAGGTTCATATCGGCAAATTCAGCTTTCGACAGCGAGAGATCAAATGATTTCATATTGGGCGGTCATAGCATGGAGTTTCTGGAGGCGCTAGTTGATCAAGTGGGGAAATGTCTCAGCTCAAATTGCGCGGCTTGGATACAATACTAGGTATATTATTCTCGCGCCGGAGCCTTAGATTCTAGGCACTCGATACGGCCTGATGCGATCTCGGTCGTGCTTTCGACAGCATTCAACTTTTCTTGTGCTGAGTCGCAATGATACTGATAGTTCCAGCGTTCGCCGCTCACACGCTGACAACTGCGGCGAGCTGGCTCTCCGGCAAGCTTGGCACTTTGAATCTCTACGAACCTCTCACCTGGTCCGACGTTCAGTTCCACGTTAATATTCGACCAGCGGTACCCCGCCTCGCCCTCGTGAAGCAAAACAAAAAGACGCGCACCTCTGTACTTGCCCGGGCCTTTGTAATGCTCAACGCTTAACATGATCGAAAATTGCGCGCCGCCGGCGAAACTTTTTTTGAGAAAAACATAGAGATCATCACCCGCCACCCGGCAAGAGACTCGCTCGTGAAGTCGGTACGCACACGGGCCTGCGATTTCGAAGTGAGAATCGTGTGTCGAGACTCTCATGCCTTTGCAAGCTTCGGGCTGCCAGAAATTCGCCTGAACTTCGCCGCTTGCTTTTAAAGTTTTCCGGTCGGTCGTATTTTGCACGGCTGCGACTTTGACGACCGGTCGCTCGATGATGTGGACTGAGCGCGCTGGGTCCGTATCAGTGCAACTACAGAATAAGGAGGTTATGAATGAGGCGGCAAAAAAAATTGCAAACCAGTACGAATAAATCAATGTGGACTTCAAAATTTTCATCGCACGTAGTTCCAAGATCGATTCAGTAGATACGTGGAAATTCCGATCGAAAGCACCGCGAAAATTCCCAACGCCCCGAAATCCAATCCAAGCCCATTCACTTCGCTGTAGAACAAAATCTGCCTTATGCCAGCGACGGCATAACTCGTTGGTAGAAAGCGTGAGGCGTGCTGCAATGACAGTGGTAAAAATGCGATCGTTGTAAAGCCACCGCCTAAGAAAAAAAGATAACTCGCAAGATTCAACACAACCATAACGACCAATCTTTCACTCTGAAAAAGCAATCCCACAAGAACTCCCAGGCCAGCCATACCGAGGGTTAGCAAACAGAGAAGTGCCGCAAGCAAAAACCAGTGCTCCGGGATTTCAAAGGAGAACCCGCAGGGAGCACTCGCTAGGAATTTGACGAACGACGAAGCCGGCGAGTCGCTTGAGCAAATTGGCAGATGCTTGTTTAAAAAACCCACCGCGAAAAGCGGAATCATGACAAGCGTCGTCAGCGTGCACCCGCTTAACAACCGGCCCATGACAAGTGGAAAACTAGAAGCGGGACTCAGCTGAATGAGTCGAATGGTTTTGTTTTCGAAATCTCGCACAGTTAGAAGTGAAGTACCAATTAGACCAACGCTGATAATAATTAGGATTAAAATCGGCACGACTTGATACTGCAAAAACGAAACAGTGTTTCGGCGCAAATCGTGTTCGGCAATTGCGATGCGATAAGGATTTGGAATGAGCTCTCCGGCCGATGGGCCGTACTCTTCACCGAGAAGGCCCAATTGAGGGGCGTCAAACTCGGCGACCGATCTCGTGATCGATCTCCGAAGATCATCTGCAACATCGATATTTACATTGTTCAGATAAAAATCGACCACTCCTCGTTCTTCAATCACGGCTTGATCAAAGTTCTCGGGCACCACGACAATTCCGGCAACCCGTTGCTCGCCGATCGCTTGCTCGGCCTGAAAGCTCGTCATTTCTTCGAGCAAATAGGCATCAGAGTCGGCTTTCAAAATTTCCGCAAAGCGATGTGCAAAACGGCCCTTATCTTTGATCACCAATGCGACAGGCTGTTGGCCGACTGAACCAGTGAGCATTGCAACCAACAACCCCATTCCGATGGCGGGGATCAGCGCAGCCGCGAGCGCCGCCGGAGAGCGACGCCAAATTGCAAGATCATTCCGTGCCATCCCCCAAATTGCAAAGAGGCAAGCC
>JAYVND010000805.1:0-2745 GCA_043758635.1 Bdellovibrionales bacterium | reverse complement strand
GAAGCTGCCAGTCGTCATTTCGTTATTAAAAAATCTTATCGTGAGTTGCGTGATCACATCTTTTACTTCGGTGGCGACGGCCTCGATGATGACTTCTGCGCCGGCCCAAGAGTCGTCAACAAGGGCGCCACTCATTTATATTCCTAGTTATGTTCCCAGTCACGTCCCCAGTTCAGCTCCAAATCTAGCGCAATCAAATCTTCATCTGCTACAGGCTTTGAGCGCATTTTCGGCTGAGCAAGTTTTTTTCAACCCACTCAATGGAATCCACCAATCGGTGATAGTGGCAGTGATCGATTCAGGTGTTGATCTGAGTCATCCCGATTTTAAAGACAATCTTTGGACAAACCCATCTGAAATTCCCGACAATCAACTTGATGACGACATGAACGGTTTCATCGACGATGTACACGGTTACAATTTCGCGAGTGGAAAAGGTGACCCTTCGTTTGAGAAAACTCCTGAGAATTCGGGATGGCAATACGCGCACGGAACACATGTCGTCGGACTTCTCAATTTCGTAGCCAATCATCAACGCAGCTTTGTTCGTATCATGCCACTCAACAATATGGGTCGCACGGCTAAGATGGATCAGCTCGATACTGCGCATGCCATTCGCTACGCTGTCGACAACGGTGCTGACGTAATCAATCTCAGCCTTGGCAGTCCCAACCACGCCATTCACGAATTGAATGAAGCTCTTGAATATGCGAGTCGCCACCACGTTGTCGTATTAGCAGCAGCAGGGAATGAAGGCCGTCCGATCGACGAAGGTTATTCGGCAGCTGGGCTTGCGCATGAAATTCCTGGATTGATTTCGATCGGAAATTTTCGCGCATCGGATTTTAAAAAGAGCGACACTTCGAATTTTGGAACCAACTTCGTGAAACTTGCGGCGCCAGGCTGTGATTCGCAATCGGTCGGATTTCTCACGCCAGCTCCAGATCGTGGACATTCGGCGTTTTCAGGAACTTCGGCTGCGACTCCAATTAGTTCAGCCGCCGCAGCTCTTGCCGTTGGCCTCGTCAAAAGCCGCGGGTACCGCGTTGATGCGGGAAGCATCGAACATCTCCTACTTGATTCAGCAGTGCACCGCCCTACCTTAACTGCATTTTTCCGTGGAGGGCGCGCTCTCAATCTGCAAACTCTGGCGAGCTTGATCGAGTTACGCTTCCCTCCGCGCTCAATGGCGCAAATCGGCAAAAACTGAGATCTCTCGATTTTCTGAACCCTTGGTTGACCTCTAGCTCGAAGAGCGAAAAAATGAGGCCGACCAGGAGGCTCCATGTTCGACGCAATCAAAAAAATCTTCGGTGGCAAAGACGACACTTCAAGGCCGAATTTAGCGAACTCGGCAAATTCAGCTCACTCGTCCGCCACCGCAGGTGAAATGTCTGACCACGATGAGATGCTAAAGAATTCGGCAATGTCGTTGGGTGCAACGATGAATTCCTCCTTGCGCTCAGGCGAGGTGGATGCGAACGGCGTTTCGGCGCTGCCCCGCCCTCCGATGGATATCACGGCAATGGATTTGCCGCTTCCAACGCCGACAGAACTCAAACTTGAAGCTCTTTTTCATCAAGCCTCGCATGAATCAACAAAGAGAAATGATTTTTTAAATGCTCTGATGACGGCAGAACTTTTTGTGGTCGGGCAAGCCGAAGAAGGCGAAAATGGCGCGATGAATATTCAGCTCGCGACTCAACAGGCCGGCGAAGAACCAGTAGCACTTGCATTTAGCTCACTCTCTGCAATGGCACAGGCTGGCGCGCCTAGCGGTCAAGCATTTGTGAAGATGAAAACGGTCGATCTTTTGCGCATGATCCGCACTCAGCTTGGATTTGTTTTAAATCCAGGAAATCGTGTGGCTAAGCATTTCAACAAATGGGAAGTTGAACAGCTCTCGGATGCCTCAAGCGGCAACGATGTGCGCGAGATGCCGATGCCCGACAACACCTCTGTGTCAATTGGTCAGCCAGCCCAATACCCGCCAGGCCTTCGCGCAGCTCTCGCCAAAGCGGCCGCTGAAATTGAAGTCGTTCGCGAGGTTTACACGGGTCTCATGTCGGTGAGTGAAACTCAGCCACCTGTCATGCTCGCGGTGATCACCACAAATCGGGAGCTCGCTCGTGAGGAGTTTTTGACTCTGATCAACGAGTTTGGTCCGCACCTGCAGCCGCTCGGACCAATTCCGCTGAATTTTGCGCCGATGAATCCAAACTTCCGAGATTTGGCCGAGCGACGCGCTCTCATAAGCGCAACAGAGCTACTCACTTAAAATGAATGCGTACCTTGCGGCTCCTGGCTACCTTGACGAACTGAAATCAGAACTCGGTGGCTATATAGATTCAGTTTATGGCGAGCTCGTACTCGCAGAAGTTCCGCCGCATGCGATTTACTGGGTGCACAATGTCTGGAAAGATGCGCAGCTCATCCCAGTCGAGTCCATCGGTGATGCGGCAAAAAAACTACGCGCACTCGGCGCACTCTGGGCCCATTATCCTTACGAAAATATTCGCCGCGCCAAGCTGATTGAAGAGAAACTCCCAAAGCTTCGTTCGCGCCCACTTGAATTTTTAGAAAAGCGCACACTTCCGCCTCTCGGCTCATGGACTTTAATCAAAACTGATTTGATGATCGCAAGCCCTTCTTGCACATCATCTTTTGCCAACGGCGACGTGCAATTTATTGAGAACAAAGTGGACGCACCGTCTCGAGCCTATCTCAAACTCTGGGAAACATTTA
>JAYVND010000804.1:0-2754 GCA_043758635.1 Bdellovibrionales bacterium | reverse complement strand
ACCATAACTTGGCGAACGGCCGCATGCCGCTCTGTGATCAACGAAGATTCAAACGATGCGTCGTGGATGGCTCTATAGACAACTTTATAAAAAACTGCGCCGTCTTCGAAAGATGGCGGAACAGTATCCATACCTTTCAGCGCCAAGTCATTTCCGTAGATCAGTCGGATTTGATTTCGGTCCTCTCGGTAGTGAGCTGAAATAAATTTAAACCTGGTTTCAAATCCCTCTAAAATTTTCCCGAGTTGAATTCCGTTCTTCTCTTTGAGCGCCGTGAAATTGTCGTCGACAACAACGTAATCATGTTTTAATTCCGCAAAACACGAGACACCGAAGAAAATAATTAGGAATAAAATTTTCTTCACAAAAACCTCGTCAAATTCAATTCAAGCTGGAAAATCATCTTCATTGAATGACAGTGTAACGAGATTTGAACCAAAATTCGAATCGTAAAAGTTTTTGAACAATGCAACGAATGGCCATCGGCATGGTTTGCCACTCGCGGTGCGGAGCGCTCGGTTGACCTGGACCAAGACCCTTGGCCGTAGATGTGCAGGTAGCGCAAGCTCGAAATGACGAGCCAGCGCTACCTGATCAGCCGGTGACCAATCCGCTGGCAGCCTCATAGCTAGCCCAACATCTTCACCCGTGAATTTGTTGTCATAGGCAACCGTGATTGCGTCAAATCCCGTTCGTTCAAAGCGCGCGGCTACGTCGTCGATTTCTCGGAGAGAAATCGTCATTCCGTAGCGCTTTACGACTTCCTTCAGACGTCCCGTGATAAAGTAGAATGCGCGACCCGCCTGATCAAGTTGGTAAAGGCCCATATCGCCGGTATGCAGAAGCCCTTGATCGAACACTCGTTTTTTGGCATCGCCAACATAGTCCTTCATCACGTTACGCCCACTGACGCAAACCTCACCGATTGCGCCTTCGCCGATCGCGGCACCCTCGCAATCCACAATCACAACTTCATTGCCACGAACGGGAATTCCGATACTCGGTGTCGAAAATTGCGTCATCCATTTGAGATACTCGGCTTGCGCAAGATCAGTCGGCAAGATGCAGGTAAAGTTGACGGCTTCTGATAGTCCGTATCCTTGTATCACAGGTCTCCCAAATTTCTCATGAATTCGGTGGATAAGCTTCGATGTGAGAGGCGCTGCAGCTGTCACAAAGTAATCGAGATCTGGCAAGTCCACATGCCCTTGATCAGCCTCATATTGTTCAACCAACGATCTTAAAATCTGTGGGACAGCGCTCACGATATTCGCGCGCTCAAGTCTTGCGGCTTCACCAATCAGTGAAGGAAGTGGGCCCTCGAGGAGCACGAGTTTAGCTCCTGAAAAGAGCGAGCCAAAAAATGAAAATTCCAAAGCGTTGACATGGAATACAGGAAGTGGAGTGAGAATAACTTTTTGCGATCCTAATTTCCCGACCAAATCGAAATGCTCAATTGTCGCATCAACATTGGAGAGAACGTTGGATTCCAGCTGCTGAACAATTTTCGAGTAGCCAGTTGATCCGCTCGTAAAAATTAGAATCATCGGCTGCTCTTTTGCGAAATCTCGCGCTACGAACGCGTTCGAGACTGAACGAGTTGAAGCCGGAAGCTCCATTTCATGCGAATCAATTGAACGCAACTCTTCTCGATTCGGCTCGATCCAGACGGTGACTTCGGAATGCAGACTAGCAATTTTTTCTGCTACTCGAGTTGCGCCTTCTGCCGGATTGAATAGACAAATCGTTTGGCCTATCAACAGATGCGCCACGATATAAACAAGCTGCAAGTAAGAATTGCCAGCTACTATGACTACAATATGCGATCGATTTAGAGGAATCGACAGCCCAGCGGCAAGTTGAATCACGTCTTGATCAAACTTGCAGAAAGTCGCCTCTTTTCTCTCGCCGCGATATCCGTAATAACTTACGAATATAGAGTTTCCGAAATTTTGAACGGCGTTCGCGTAGCTTTCACGAAACGTTGGCTTCAGGTAGACCAATTCACCATCAGATCTATTAAGCCAGCGAAGTTTAGAATTGAGAGCCGTTGATTCACCCATGCCTAAACAAATCCTTAGTCTCTAAAATTTTTGGATAGATCACGAGTTAGAAGGTTTGCCAGCTTGGCTTGTCCAAATAAATTCAAGTGAAAGTCATCAAAGTAGTCTTTCTCCGGCACAAAGGCCGAGAGAGCTGAATAGTCGAAAATATTTACATCTGCTTCGAGTCTCATTCGTTCAAAAGCAGCTTCCAAATTTGCTCTCGCGGCATCCGTACGCTTCTGCTTCGTAAATTCGGGATAGTAAAAAACAGCGACGTGCTTTGCGTTCACTTTAAGCATTTTTAGCGAGTCGATAAACGCATCAATCAACACTGGATCGAATACAAAGTTTTGGCCATCACCGTTTCGATTTTGTTTCGCCGCATATTCATCCGCCACTTGATGTTCTTTAAGAGAATTGAAAAGGAGCTCCAGACGTTGCTGAGTTGCTGGATAGCCGAAATAAAAGCGCCCCCGAGTTGCCGAACTCCATGCTGGTTCTGAATGGAATTCTGGCTCATGCCAAATGGCTCGATCGATGAAATAGGCCTTATTTGCCGCCGATATCAACGGCGACTTCGTCTGATATACTTTTTGAAGACGTAGCAGAATAAAATCCCACAGGTTGGCAGTCATTGCCGCTGCCGAACAACCTCCTAAAAGAAACTTCGTCGTAAAAATCTCGGAAGCCTCGGTTGGAGAAGTGAGTG
>JAYVND010000803.1:0-2755 GCA_043758635.1 Bdellovibrionales bacterium | reverse complement strand
GGGTACAAATGGTTTAAGCCCGGCAGGCCGTGCGGTTGTTGCCGTTCCACGCTTTTATTCCAACGTAGAGGTGCGATACGTGCCGCAGATTGGAAGTTACCAGATTGTCGGTGAGACAAGTGTGGGTGGCCAAGACCAGATTGATTTTCTGCAGAGCGCGGACGGATTCAACTGGGTATTATCGGGCGACGGAATCATCAAACCTCACGCGGGAGGGCTCCATGTCGGTACGCCTGCATTCTTCCCAGGTAATGCTTATTTCGTTTATTATCGTGAAACGAGCGATACAGGAAACACTCAAAATAAAATTTGGGGCATGCAATGGAGTGTGGTGCCAGGCACTGACGTTCCTCAACCGCCGGCAGCGTCGACTGTCGACTATTCCAGTGCAATCAACGGTGCTTATCAGCGGTATTTGAACCACCCCGCTGATGCTGGGGGCTTGGCATATTGGTCAGGTCAGCTGCGGAGTGGCGCCCTCACGGTTGCACAACTTTCGCATTATTTTGCGTTCTCTCAGGAAGCCGGCCTTGCGCTGCGCCAGTTGGCAATCGATATTTTGGGGCGTGATCCGGCAGCAATCAACGCGCAAGATGCGATCAATGACTGGTCAGGATTTCTCGAGGCGACATCAATGGCTCAAACTCGTGCGACATTCATTGCGAGTCTCGAGGGACAGAATCACGCGCGATTGGTTTTATCGGGAATGCCGAATGTTATGGGAGTTATTGACGGCGTGGCGACTGCGGCAGATGGGACACACTATATTGGCGGGTGGGCATGTGATCGAACCACGTCAGATCAAATTGCCGTCCATTTTTATGTTGGTGGCCCGGCAGGAACTGGACGAATTGTAGCTGCTGCCTATGCAAATCAACCCGCTGAAGCTGCTGTTGCGCAGGTGTGTGGAGACGGAAGTCTCACCGCACATCGATTTATAATTCCGATTCCGACCGACATTATGAATAGTTACAGAGGTCAAGGAGTCTACGTGCACGGCATTTCACAACGCGGTTTGAGCAACGACCTGCTGATCAACTCAGGATCGATCATGATTCCGTATTGATTCCTCTAGACAACAAACGGAAAAAAAGCGGAGCACTGGCTCTGCTTTTTTTTGAACTGCACCCGGCCCGGTGCAGTTCAGGTAGCTGAAATTCTTCCCGCAGCGTCTCTGTCGCTCTATCTGTCGCTCTATCTGTCGCTCTATCTGTGACACTCGCGTGAACATCCAAAGCCGATTGCGGATCGATTTTTTAATCCTGGACATTGTCTTTCGTGCAGAGAGCAAACGCCGGTGAAGCGGCCAGAATCGTCTGAGCTTCAATGCTAACAGCAGAGCCCAACTTCATGACCATCACGTCATCACGGAGCTGTGAAACTTTCGGCGAGCTCGTGTAGCAAATTGGGTCTCTGAGCGCATCGACTGAAGTGACGATGCCCGGCTGAATCACGATGGAATCGAAGGTCATGATCGAATCCGAGAGCAAATTGTCCTGTCTGAAAAGAAGTGCGCCCGAATAAAGGCGATCCCCAATTCCAATATGATTTCTCCAATCAGCAAATCCGAATGCGTAAATCGGACTGCCGTTGATTTGATCCATCGGAAAGAGATTGAGTTCCGCCCCACCGAAAAATGAGGATTCAATCGGCAACTCTCCATCGATCGTTATCTTAATTTTATACCCTGCTAACGAGAGAGACTGAACCGGGATCATTATTTCGCTCATTTCAATCTTGCAGGGTTTTTGTACTTTCGAAGTTTGACCGATGCAAAGATTTGGCATTTTTCCAGTGAATGCAGCCCCCTGCACGGCTCGGTAAAGCTCACGGCCGGAGATTTTAATGTTTCCGTGATCAGGTTGGCGATCCGATATCGCTGGGTTAAAGAAGCGTGGGTCAAAACCGTGTTCCGCCGCAATTTTTGTAAACTGAATCGATTGAATCGGTTTTTTGGCATTCAACATCAACCAGCCGGTTACAAAGCGAATGTTCAGATTGTCTTGTTCATTCAGCGGTCGCGGTGCTTCAGGAGGCATTGCGAGATCGAGCGCTTTAGCGGCGGCCAAGCAATCAGCTCTTTTCTTTGGGCTAGCCGTGCGATCCAGATTTACGCACATCTTTGTCATTGAGATAAATTTAAAGAAGTAAACATTCATAATGTACTCGTGTAAAATCAGTTCACCCTGAGACTGTAAGTCCATCGCATCGAAGACTCTTTTGTCGATCCAAACCTCTTTGGTTGTTTGGCGCGCGATTTGTTCGGTGTTGGAATTAATGAAAGAAACGCCAAGCACGTCTTTGCTGATTTTTTCAAGTTCGACGGGTGCGATGTACCAAGTCTTCATTTTGAAAATGTCATCGAAGTGAGATTGACTGTCGTTATTGCGGCCGTCGTCGCGAGCCGGCTGGCTGTCGGTCTGGAGATCAGCTTTGATATTATCAAATAGCGGCCTCACCACTTTTTGATAAGCCGGCAAGGTCGTGGGATCGACGATGTAGGATTCGTAAATTTTACCATCGATTCCAGTTCCACCGCCGCTATCGGAAGTTCCATTGGCAGTCGTTGGACTTGCGCTACCACCAGGATTGCGCACGGAACCAGATCCACCCTGCCCATTGTTGGGAGATCCCTTCCCCGTAAGGTCACAACCGGCCAAGAGTATGACACTAAGGAGGCTAGCAGCGAGAAGTGACGCGGTCGTGGAGACTGTATTCATATGTGGTTTTCTATCGTGCAAAGCACGTGCGAAGA
>JAYVND010000802.1:0-2760 GCA_043758635.1 Bdellovibrionales bacterium | reverse complement strand
TGCAACTGGCTCATGCAACTGGCTCATGCAATGACGAGCACAGCGCAACTCGCCGTCTATCCTGTTGGTTTGTCTGGGTCGTCCGTCCAATGCATCACTGAAATAGTGTTGCCGTCTGGATCTTTAAATTTGCAGATGTAAATGTGACGGCTTTCTCTTTTAGGAGCACATAGTCCCGTGCCTCCATTTTCCAATGCCGCTGCATAACAGGCATCAACTTTGTCGTCCATCTTTGTGTGAAAACCGACAATATGTGAGTTTCCGACTTCAAGCGCAGTGCCATCAGTTGACTGTGTTCCAACAAAAAGTTCGGGATTGGTCATTCCGTAAACGATTTCTGTTGGATGATGAAATATTGGCTGGATATCAATTGTCTTAAGTACGGCGCCATAAAACTTGCGAGCACGCTCGAGATCTTTCACGCCAACTTGAGCCCAAGTTAAGCTATGAACCATCGGCTGATTTACAGACTCGCGCAATACGAGATCAATATATTCAAAAACACTTTTGAGATCCGTACCGGGGAGGCCCAAATGGAGCGATGCGCTTGGTTCCGCATCCGCAATTTTCTTCAAATCGTAAGCTCCATCCAAAGATCCACCGGTGAACGCGCATGCCAGCCCGAACCAGCGCATACAAATCGCTTTCGTGCGCCAATCAGAAGGCGAGAGTTTTTCCAACATCGCTTTTTGCAATTCTTCGGTTGCCGCAAGCCACTCTCGTTTTAGCTCATCTAGTTTCTCAGGGCCAAATGTCAGGTCATGTTGTTTGATAAGATCATGTTGTACTGTCGAAAGATGGCGCTCAAAAAGATTCAGCCGCGAAAGAAGTTGTAGAATCTGATCATTGTGGCCGCCGCCGCGCCCTTGAAGAAGTTCTGCGTCGCGAAGGCGCGATTCAATGTCATCTAAGTCGGCTTTTCGCTTTTCAATCTCCATAAGCAGTTGGCTCGTTGCTGAACGCAGCGAAAACTGTGGGCTTGCTATTGCCTCCTTGATTTTATCGAGAGAAAACCCCAGTTGTTTTAGAGTCATGACTTTTTGTAACTTCTCGACGTCCCCAGTGCTGTAAATCCGGTGCCCTCCATCAGTCTCTTGCGACGGTTTAAGAAGTCCGATCTGGTCGTAATGGTGAAGCGCCCGCACAGTCAGGCCGATTTCGCTCGCAAGTTCGCCTATCTTCCAACTTTTCTTTATGGCCTTGTTTGTCATATGGCCTCCTTCTTACCTGCAGGCTGCATCCTGACGTTACGTCAGATTCAAGGAAAAAGTGAGGAAGGAATCGTTTTAAATCTCTACACACAGAGATTTGAGCAACCGGACGATAGCTTCCAACGCTTTCAAAGAACTCCTACCCATGAACGAAATCCATTTCGACCGAAACCCGGCCAATTTTTTCTTGCATGCGGAAAAACGCAGACTATTTTTTTAACTCCCACTTAATTTTGGGAGACTGTATACGGATCTTTGTATCTTTCACAGATGATGAATCGAAGTCATCGTAAGTCGCAGTCGGTATCACGCCCCGATAGATAATAACTTCGCGGGCCGCTGGATCAAGTTCGACAATCTCAAAGCCATCGGCGGAAATTTCAAAAATTCTTACGCGAACGAAACCGTCTTGCTGCTCCTGCTGAACTCGTAGATCAGTGCGCGAAGGGTCCGAAATCCCATGCCTAATAAAATTAAAGCGGGCGAAATTCAAATTTGTGCGGTTCGGGGGACTGTAATCCACAGCAAAACGGTTGTCGAGGCCCTCGTCTTCCCACCAACAAACTGGGCAGATGTCATAGCAACCGATTTCGTCCAGTGTTCCATAACCGCAGCATGGACATGCCAAAAGATTTGTAGTGCCCTCGGAAGAATTCAACATTTAAGCCCTACTTTTTGTCAATGTGAACACTCTGCCTGACGATGGAGATCTCTGAGATGACCCCATTGCGCTGGATCCGCAGCGTAACTGAGACTCCAAGAGGACCCCTGATCAAAGAGAGCATTTCGCTTACGCTTTTTCCGTCAGCTAATACCATTTCACCAGATGGCAAGGGTCGCACTCCCAAGATAGTATCGTGCGCTTTCAAACCTGATTTTTCGGCAGGCGACCCGGCGATCACATCGCGGATCACAACTTGTTTTTCATTATTTGTGTCGAGCGTCGCGCCAATGCCGACAATCTCGGTTGCACTCTGACCAACTGAACTCAAAGGGGCAAAGGACCCTTCTACAGTTCCATCCGATCGAACGACTGCCAACGAACCGAGTCCGGTATCAATGTAACCATCTTGAATAAACCTCATTCCCTTCTCCGCTAAAGTCCGGACTATTTCTTTGTCGACACGGGGGTCAAGCCAAAGAAATTCAGACGGCTTCATCGTAGAGATGTCGAAGGAGGCCGAACCGAATCGTGGACGCGACATGGCTTCTCTGGCTGAGAGATTATAATCAATTACGTTTGTAATAAACTGAAACTCCGCAGGCCACATCGAGAGGCTAAACGCGCCGACGGCGAAACGAAGCTCGCGATCTTTGAAACCAATCTGCATAGTGAAGGGACTTCGCCTGCGCATGCCAGCTTTTGTAGCGAAAGGAAGTGAGTTTGCAGAGGTCAGCGGAATCCCCTCAACGAATAAGCCAAATCCCCAAGGAAATGATTCAATCGTGTTCGTTCCAGTGATCGAATTGCCATCTCGATCGATCACAACAATTTGGTAGCTATGGCCACCTGGGCTCGCCTTTGCTGCTGTGATCTGCTGCTGAATTG
>JAYVND010000801.1:0-2760 GCA_043758635.1 Bdellovibrionales bacterium | reverse complement strand
TTTAAGGACCGTCTGAGCAGTTGCTTGATCGCCAGCTGCAATTGCTGTGCGAAGACGTTTTTCGAATGTACGGACAGAGCCTTCGACCGCGCTATTACGTGCGTTCTTACGAATGGCTTGGCGGGCGCGTTTTGCTGCCGACTTATGGTTTGCCAAGGGACTACCTCCAAATTAACCTAAATTACGAAAATCGATATCCGCAGGATTGCGATGCCGTCGTGATTCTATGAGAAGAGTTGGGTTAGCATGGCCATTTGCTGATGGCAAGAACTTGACCGAAAGTTTCGTGAGTGGTCGAGCGATTTGGCAGCGCGCGAAAATCGGTGTTGCAATGTTAAAGCAGCGCAAGTGGTCTCTCGTTCGGAGAATGCTCTTGTTATTCCAATGGTTTAGAGAGAGTTGAGGAATCATAACGTGGTGGCGATAAAGACTTCTAGAGAATCGACCGCAAATTCCCGATCACTCCATCAAAAGACGCATCGCCTGGCGTTGATCACCTCAGCGCTCGTTTCCGCCCTCGGTGTTTTGGCTAGCCGCGTGCTCGGACTTGTTCGCGATATGATGACAGCTCGCTACCTTTCGCTGGATGTTCGCGATGCCTTCTTTGTGGCTTTTCGCTTGCCGAACATTTTTCGCCGCGTGTTCGGTGAGGGAGCTCTGTCGGCCAGTATCACACCGGTTCTGATCGAAATTCTGACGACTGCTCCGACCGACTCAACTTCGGCCAAGCCTGACGCTCTACCGGGATTCAATGAGAATGAACGGGCTCGGCAATTCGTTGCGGCGATGTTCAGCATTACGTTGGTCTTCACCTTGGTGATTTCACTTCTAGCGATTTTGTTTATGGATCAGATTTTGGGTTTACTAATCTCGGGCCAGGCCTACATATCGGTGCCGGGTAAATTCTCACTTACGGTGCAACTCGCCCAAATTATGTTTGGTTTTTTGGTCCTCGTTTGTCTCTATGCATACTTGATGGCTCTTCTTCATAGTGTAAAAAAGTTTGCGGCTGCCGCATTTGCACCCGTACTTTTCAATACGACGATGATCCTCGCTGCAAAGATTGGTTCGCGCTGGGCGGATGAGGCCATTATTCTTGCGTGGGCCGTGATTGTCGGGGGAGTTTTGCAACTTGCGGTGCTTTTACCGTTTGTGATCAAAAATAATTTGGTTCCTCATTTCACGTGGAGGTGGGAGCAGCCCGATGTTTTAAAAGCCATGCGGAAGGTTCTGCCGGGCCTTTTCGGTCTGAGTGTGATGCAAATGGTGACACTCGTGAATTTGCATTTTGCAAGTCGTCTGGCACCAGGTTCGCAAAGCTACCTTTATTTGGCGGACCGCTTGTTGGAGCTTCCGCTCTCTTTGTTTGTGGTGAGCCTTGGATCAGCGCTCTTGCCGACACTTGCCCATCAATGGGTGCAGGGTGACCGCGAGAGTATGAAGGAGACGATCAATCATGCTATCCGCCTAATTATTTTCTTGGCGCTACCGGCTTCACTTGGGCTTTATATTCTTGCTCATCCGATCACCGAAGTTCTGTTTATGGGTGGACAATTTAAATATCAAGAAGCGTTGGCTACGGCACAAGTCATTCAAATTTATGCCATTGCAATTGTATTTCTTGGCGGCGTTCGAGTTTTGGCGCAAGGATTTTACGCCATCGGGAACTCTTGGTTTCCTGCACTGGCCGCAGCTGTGGCGCTGATTTCCCATACGATTCTGGCTTGGGCGCTAACGGGAGCTTTTGGCCTTGTGGGATTGAGCGCTGCAACCGTAGTGAGCGCCTTAGTAAATGTGCTCCTCTTGGCGACGGCATATCATGCTTGGGTTGGCTCGTTGGAATTTAAAAAATTAGGCCGCGCTATTTTAATTTATCTTTTATGTGGCTTGGCGCTTGCCCTGGTGCTCGCAACCTATCAGCCGGTTCTCGATTGGAATAACGGACGATACTTGCGTCGCTCCTGGATTTTAATTTTGGAAATTTCAGCCGGTGGCTTTGCTTACTTCGCGACATCTCATCTCCTCAAAGTTGAAGAGAGCCGCGAAATGGTCGGAATTGTCTTACGAAAATTCAAAGGTCGAAGACTCACATAAATTTGTAAGGCTGGATCTCGCAAGCAATCACTAC
Source organism: Bdellovibrionales bacterium (assembly GCA_043758635.1). Taxonomy (GTDB): domain Bacteria; phylum Bdellovibrionota; class Bdellovibrionia; order Bdellovibrionales; family JAMPXM01; genus JAYVND01. Next base: position 632 of record JAYVND010000801.1, on the reverse strand, counting down.
GATCGAAGTGCAGAGCGGATCGAAATTTCTTTCAGTGCCCGAATGATCGAGTGGACAACGGTTTCGTACTCGGTTCTTTCGATGTCAATCGAGAGAGGTGCTGCTTTAGAATCGGTCGTGCCGTGCGACGCAGAAGTATTTGTCGCGGTTTGATTCCGGCCAGCCGAATCTTGCGCCGGCTGATCGCTCACAGGCCGATCACCTACTACCTGGTGATCCGCTGGCCGATCAGTTGCCGATCCTCTGTATTTCAACACTGAACCTAATTGGTTTGCGTTACTTTGGCGAATGCGCTCATCTTCTGGAGAAGAAGTGGCTGAAGGTTTCTGCCCTGGCAAAGCGTCGGTGATCGATGCGTATTTCTTGGTCTGCGTCTCGGCCTTTGCTCCATCGCTCGAAGCTTTTGCAGCACCTGTTTTGGAATCCTTCTTCACACCAAGTTTAACTGCAAGCTGCATGAGACCTGCCGTAAAACTTGATCGTTCTGCATTTGGGAGAACGGCGACTTTCAGATTGTCATAATCACTCTTCATGTTTCCATGAACTTTGCGGTCGCGGACCACCAGAACCACGTGCGCATTGCGAATGGTTCCTCGCAAATTGATGCCATCATTTTTATTTAAGAAATCACC
>JAYVND010000800.1:0-2762 GCA_043758635.1 Bdellovibrionales bacterium | reverse complement strand
CAACCACAAAGGCAAAATGCTTTTAACTTTCGTATTGAGCGTCGTTTTTTTCGCACTGATGTTTCCGTTCAATGATCTCGCGGACCTTGTCACCACTCAGATTTCGGATGCGACCGGCGGCAATGTGTATGTTGTCTTCGAGAAAATGGATTTTAACTTTTTGCCGGTCGGACTCGCGGTGGACAATGTTTCAATTGAAACTCCGATGGCGCCCGCTCTCAAAATGGACTCTCTCGCTGCGGCACCGTGGATTGCTGGTTTACTGGCATTTAAGCCGGGTGGAGATCTCCATGCTAAAGGTTTATTTCACGGAGATCTAGATCTCGCTTACAAGCGCACCGGAAAATCCACCGACGGAATTTTGCAAACCATCGACGTCAATGTCGCTGGCCTCTCGCTCCCTGCCGTAAGTGAATATTTGCACAACGGAAATTTTGTCAATTTTATGCTCACCGGGATTTTAGATTTGAACACCAGCCTCAACGTCGATTCGAGTTTCAAAACCCAGCCGGATGGCACGATTCAAGCGACCGGAAAAAACTTTGGGCTTCCTAGCCAATCGCTCATGACTGCTATCGGGCCCATGCAAACTCCGCAACTCAAGCTCGGATCAGTCACGCTCAAAGCCAAAGTGGGTTCGAGCCGAGTCGAAATTGAGGACTTCGCATTTGGAGGAAAAGGCCAAGATCTCACCGGCAAGGTCAAAGGCGAGATTGGTCTCGTTGTCCAGGCCGACGGCCGCGGGGGAGCGATGCCGATACTCAAAGATTATGATTTGCGTGTGGATATGACCGCATCAAAATCCTTCATGGACCCAAATACAAATCCAGCCTCCGGACTCCTCGGTGGATTTCTAGGTCAATACCAAACAGAGACTCCCCAGGGCACGCACTTCGCATTCCGTATGAAATCTCCAAAAATCCCCGGTACTCCCCCAGAACTCAGCGCAATTAAGTGAGAATATGCTTCATCCCATGTGACACCTGATCTTGGCTCTGCGAGTGAGTGCCGCGTTGCAAAGCGGCGATTCCGCTTCGAAGTTCTCGGGCGAGCGACTCTATTCGACTCTGCTCGACTCTGATCAACTGTGTGCGACTCTGTGCGCCGAACCTGCACGGGACATGTACCGGACAGGCAAATTCTTTTTGAGGTTTCGCCGCCTAATCTATTGAAATTAGGCACTTATTGGCACTCTTCCGCATCCATCACCCCCTTTCCCCCTGCGAGAATCTATTGACCAGGTTCTGGCAATTTGAGACGAAATTCGGGTTCGCATAACAACGCGTCTCTTGCAGCCGCGTCCCGATTGGTTTTTCGCGCGATTGCGCTCTTAATTTTTGAGAGTCATTGCCTGATGAACAAGCACGGTGCACGCATCAGTTTGCAAGGATAACGAAAAGGAGTTCTCAGTGGCTGGAGTCAATAAAGTCATTATCGTCGGTCGTCTCGGTGCAGATCCTGAACTGAAATCAGTCGGCAGTGGATCCGTCGCTCGCTTGAGCATTGCAACCAGCGAAAACTGGGTTGATAAAGAAGGTCAGAAACAGGAACGTACTGAGTGGCACCGCATTGTTGTTTGGGGAAAATTGGCTGAGATCTGCGGAAAGCATCTCTCGAAGGGCCGCCAATGCTACGTCGAAGGCCGCCTGCAGACTCGCTCGTGGGACGATCAAGCAACTGGTCAAAAGAAATACGCAACCGAGATCGTTGCAAGCACAGTGCAGTTCTTAGGTGGACCGAACGAGCGCTCGGAATCACCGATGTCGTCACGTGGCGGCGCCGATGATTTCGGATCACATAGCAACGGTGGCGGTGGCGGCGGATTTAGCCCAGAGCCTTCGTTCGATTCTTCAGAAGAAATTCCGTTCTAATCATTTCGGTTTGGAATAAAAAAGAACCAGCTGCCTTCGCGCGCTGGTCTTTTTTTTAACTAAACAGGTTGAGTTTGTCGCAAGCCGCGCATGACCATCCAGAACACGACCGTCCCCGACATCAAACAACGTGAACTCTTATGTTTCACGCAGTTCCCGCCCAAGGGTGATTTCGAGGTTCAAAAATCAGTTCGGCACTTCATCAGCAAATTAATATTTTCGAAAACGGGCTTGCATGCGGCCTAACCAGTCGAGACACTCACGACTATGAGTGAGCGCGAGACCCCGCCATCGAAATCAAATTTCACTGCAAAAATTCAGCGCGTCTGTCAGGCGGCTCAGTTTGTCTGTGAGAATGCACGCGTTGGTCCAGTTCACTTGAGCGAAGGAATTCTGTTCGCCCTCGCGATCAGTGTCTGCGTGAGCCTTTCACTGAGTGCTTGTAACCTCTATAGCTCTTCCGACCGCAAGTCATTCAACTCGAATGCGAACACCTCAGCCAGCGCCCCCCCCAAAACCTCAGGAAACACCTCAGCGAAGGCTGCTGATGCTTCTTTACCAAACTCCACCGCGGGGACAAACGGGTCACTGCGCCTGTCGCTCAGCAGACGCACCCACTGCACTCAAGTCGAGAATGTAGCTCCTCTTTTGCTTCGTGGAATCGACATCGTCCATTCTGCAGAAGCTTGGAATGTTGAATCCGATGACCGGAATCAAACCAATCGCTTCGTGTGGGCACGACGCTCCGAGAATTCGGCCGGAGTCCTTTGCTTCATTGAACCGCTCAGCGATTATGAGCTTCAACACACACTCACCCGTCTTCCCATCCTAGCTTCGCATCTTAGCGCTGACCTTCCCTAAAATGTGCCGCGTCGAGCGGATGCAAGAGCG
>JAYVND010000799.1:0-2763 GCA_043758635.1 Bdellovibrionales bacterium | reverse complement strand
CAGTGGCACGATTGCGCTTGATCGGCTTTGATCTACGGCCGATCAATCCGAATTCGCCATGTTTTTTGCTTGCTGTTTTGGCTGTTGGCGCACAAACTATCAAGAAATGTCGCATGTTACGATGGATAGTGAAAATATGAGTCTCGACAAAAACTTTAACTCGGTCATATTGGCGTCAGAATACATTGAATCGCATCTCACTGATGAGATGAGTGTTGCAACGGTGTGCGATCAGTTCTCTTTTTCATCCTGGCAGTTTCAACGGATCTTTCGTGCGCTGACCGGCGACTCTGTTGGAAACTACCTACGTGGTCGACGATTGACGTTGGCGGCGGAGATGATCGTAAAGAAACGTGAGATTGGTTTTCTTGATGTCGCGATTGCTACGCAGTTTGGATCCCAAGAAGCGTTCACTCGCGCTTTCAAAAACTATTTTGGCGTGACACCTGGGAATCTTCGCAGACAGCCCGGAATCCTGAATTCAAAAAGGAAGCCGGTGATCGACGCCGCACTTTTGCAACATATCAAACACGGCATCCAGCGCGTCCCCGAAATCCTGTCATTCGGTCCCGCGGTACTTGCCGGAATTTCAGAACCCGCAGTTTCGCACTTACACCCTGAGACGAAACTCGAGCGGACCGCCCCACTTTTATTTCAGGCATTCGAACCGCGAAGGGTCATGATCGAAGGTCAAAAATCGATTGCTAGATTCGGAGTTTTTGCCTGCAATGAGCCAGAGAATCCCGAGGCGTCATTTCACTATTTCGCCGGTGTAGAGATGAATGCCGAAGCATCGTTCCCTCACGATCTTGAACGACTGGTGCTGCCGCATCAAACGTACGCAGTTTTTCAAAACATCGGTCTGTCGAATGAATCGCGAAGGACAATTGATTATGTTTATGGAATTTGGCTTCCCGAGTCTGATTTTAAGCGGGACGTGGGGATCGACTTCGAGCAATTTCCATACAGCACGTACAGTCTGAATGATGCAAACTCAATTGGGACCTTCTGGCTGCCGATCAGGCCCAAATAGCGAGCATTGACTGCGCAATCGGGTAATATCTTTACGACCGCACAAACGATCAAATGTGATTGAGTCGAATCATTTAACTTCCGTTCAACTTCGAAACCTAACGGTCCGGCTTCCACAGGAGCAGGGCGCAACGTAGGAATGGGAAGTTCACAAACTCAGGAGTTTATATGAAAATGTCCATTCTGTCTTTGATCGCTGGCCTTGCGCTTTTTTCAATCACCAACGTGGCAAATGCGGTATCAAGCTGCGGGATTTATTCTCCGACTGGTATTAATGTAATGATGGGAATCACCTTCGACGATGCTAGCTGTGAGCTCGGGAATGGCTACCATGTCGGAGAATATGTGAAAACGATTGTTTCGGATGACGGTGTCACTTTAAGAATTCTTTGTTTAAAAAAGCCTGCACCGCCTCTTTCAACATATTTCGCAAACAGGCTCGAGATCACAATCAAAGGAAACTCGGGCACCCTTTCTAGTGAAGCAAGTGACTTTGTAGGCTACCAACTCAAGTGTCGATGATCATTCAGACGATCACTTCGACGATCGCGTCTGCGAACGGAAGGGTGCTGCTCTTCCGCCGCCGCAACCTTCACTCTAGAGGCCACTACGTTTTTGACTGATCCCGTAAAGTATATAATGTTTAACTGCGCCCGCAAAATCAGCAGGGCCGATCGCAGCACTCACATCCGGATTGGCGGCAAGATATGCAGCCGAAAAGAAGAGTGCGGATCCACGACGGCCTTCGTAGAGTCCATGGTTGAGCCAGTGCTCAGTTGCCTGAGCGGTGTTACCTCCGAAAGCATGACCGACGTCCGCATGATTCTGCAGGTACCAGAGAGCATCAAAAACTTCTGGCCTCATGGCGAAAACGCCCGCTCGTCCTTCCGATTGCCCGTATTGAACAAAGTGTTCAAGCGCACCTCGGTAATTGGTTGCCCCTAAACCACCTGACAAATCAGCATACATTGAGAGATACTGCCGTGCGGAGAATCCCGCAGCTCCTTGGCGGCCTTCCGCAATTCCCGAAGTGATCCAGTGACGTGTCGCTGCTGCGGTGTCTGAGCCAAAAGCCACTCGTAGATCTTCATAATTCGCTAAGTACCAATTTGCGTCGAAGACCAGCGGACTTTCCAACTGCAGACCATAAATCCAATCGCGAACGGTTTTTCCAGCGACGACCTGGTCATAGCGGTAAGGAAAAACGTAGATATCGAAACCAACGTTCATACCTGGAACGAGCGCAAAGTTGCCTGTCGGCGTTAAGTATCCCGACTGCAAGTCGGTCGACGGCCCGGGCAACAGCGACCATTCCTGCATCAGCGGGGAATAGCTGGCAACAGTGATGCACCGAGATTGATCGTTATTACAAATGCTCATCCAATTCTCGGTGTTCTTTCCCAGATGAACTGCATGTGGTGGTGGACCTACTGCACCCTTCGCACCGAGGATGGGAGCTATCGAGGTAGGTCTCGCCAGGGTCGTCACATCGCCATTTACGCCAGGTGAGGAGCCGCCGTAATAATAGTAGAATGCATTAATGCCTTGGGAAGGAAATATGGCGGGCATCTCCTGAGGATGGGGTATCAATTGAAGCGGGCCGGTGTACTGAGCGCTGTAACTTACTTTCGCGTAAGCCGGCCCAAGAGTTACGATTTCTCCCCAAATAAGACCCTGCACCGTTGTTGCTTTATCAAAGTTCCACGGATTTGTTTTTTGAACTTGAATTTG
>JAYVND010000798.1:0-8657 GCA_043758635.1 Bdellovibrionales bacterium | reverse complement strand
TACCAAAGTTCACCGTCATCATCGGCGGCTCTTACGGTGCGGGGAATTACGGAATGTGCGGTCGCGCGTTCCAGCCGCGCTTACTGCTCATGTGGCCCAATGCTCGAATCTCGGTCATGGGCGGCGAGCAAGCTGCCAATGTTTTGGCGACGGTAAAGATGGACCAGTTGGCTGAGAAAGGCCAAGCGATGTCGCTGGAGGACCAAATTAAATTCAAAGCACCGACGCTTGCGAAATATGAGCAAGAGAGCTCGGCCTATTACTCGACTGCACGTCTTTGGGATGATGGGATCATCGATCCAGCCGATACGCGCCGAGCGTTGGCAATCGGGCTCAGCGCAAGTTGCAACACTCAATGGGAAGAGCGCCGTCAAGGCGTCTTCCGGATGTGATTTATGAGTATTTCTTCTTCTGATTCTTCGAATGGGCAGGTGCCGCAAACTGGGCCAGTAATTGGGCCAGTAATTGGGCCGGTAACTGGGTCAGCAACCGGATTGGTGTCAGGCTCCGGGTCCGATTCTGGCGCGACTTTAAATGTCGTGACTAAAAAGTATCAAACTCTTTTAGTCGAAATTCGCAACCGGATCGCAACGGTATCCATGAATCGGCCCGATGTTCGAAATGCGTTTCATCCCGATATGATTCGTGAGCTCACTCAATCTTTTGAAGCGCTTTCGGCCGACCCAACCGTTTCGATTGTGGTTCTACGTGGCGAGGGCAAAAGCTTTTGTTCGGGTGCTGATCTCGGTTACATGAAATCAATGGCGCAGTATTCACTCGAGCAAAATCAAACCGACTCGAAACAGCTCTACGGAATGTTTTGGGCGATTCGATCCTGTCCTCATCCGATCATCGGTCGCCTGCATGGGCATGTGATGGGCGGCGCCCTTGGCCTCGCCTCGCTTTGTGATGTTTCGGCCGCAGTTGAAGGGACAAAATTTTGCTTCAGTGAAGTGCGATTGGGTCTAGCGCCAGCGGTGATCTCGCCTTTCGTGCTTGAAAAGATGACAGCGAGTTATGCTCGCCGTTACATGCTGACGGGCGAAGTATTTGAAGCCGCCGAAGCAAAGGCGAGCGGGTTGGTGCAACACACGGGCGATGAAGCCGATGTGGATCTTTTCATTCAAGAGCTCCTGCACGGTATGCTGAACAACGGAGCGCAAGCGGTTCGTGCAACCAAAAAGCTTTTGCGCCAAGTAGAAGAGCGAACCACGTGGCTCGAGCGTCGTGAAATTACGACGCAACTGATTTCAGAGCTACGCGTGGGTGCTGAAGGCCAAGAGGGGCTAAAAGCATTTTTCGAAAAACGCGCTCCGCACTGGAAATGAGAAATTAAGATGACATTAAGTGACCCAACTTCAAACCAGAATGCCCCTCCGACGTCCGGTGCAGCGCAAAGCGCAGCGCCAAGCACATTTACCGGCGTGCGCCCGAAAATCATGACTCTGGCAATTGCAAACCGCGGCGAAGTTGCCGTGCGGATCATTCACGCTTGTCATGAGCTCGGCATAAAAACAGTTTTGCTCCATTCCGAAGCCGATGTCGGCACGCGTGCCTTCCGCATGGCTGACAAAAAGATCTGCATTGGTCCCGCACCGACTGCCGAAAGTTACCTGCTGATTGATCGCAACGTGCAGGCCGCCAAAGAAGCGGGTGCCGATGCGATTCACCCGGGCTTTGGTTTTTTGTCGGAGAACGCAGACTTTGCAGATGCGGTTGAGAAAGCGGGACTCATTTTTGTTGGTCCGCGCTCCGAAACAATTCGAGCGCTCGGCGATAAGATTTCGGCAAAGCACTTGATTGAAAAATCCAAAGTTCCAACGGTGCCGGGTTACATGGGTGCAGATCAATCGGTTGAAACGCTGATCACGCATGCCGAAAAAATCGGCTACCCCGTAATCGTCAAAGCGGCAGCCGGTGGCGGCGGTCGCGGAATGAAGCTTCTTCGCTCACGTCAAGATGCGCAAGAATTGATCCCTTCGGCCCAACGTGAAGCCTTGAGTGCATTCGGCTCGGCAAAAGTCTTTTTAGAAAAGTACCTCGACCGCGCAAAACACATCGAGTTTCAGGTTTTTGGTGATGGGACTGGCAGGTGCGTGCACCTCTTCGAGCGCGAATGCTCGGTGCAACGTCGCCATCAAAAAATAATTGAAGAGGCAACCGCCGCAAATCTTAAACCTGAGCTTCGCGATCAGATGGCGAAAGCGGCGGTCACATTGGCCGAAACCGCGAAATATCGAGGCGCAGGTACGGTCGAATTTTTAGTTCAAGATGATCACTTTTATTTTTTGGAGATGAACACCCGCTTGCAAGTTGAGCATCCGGTGACGGAACTTGTGCTTGGGGTGGATCTCGTCAAAGCGCAGATTCTCACGGCGCAGGGGACGTTCCAAATTTGGAAGCAAGATGATCTACGCCCACGCGGGCATTCGATTGAATGCCGCATCTACGCCGAAGATCCATACAACCGTGGTTTACCTTCGACAGGAGAGCTCATTGCGCTTCACTGGCCCGAGGGCCCAGGGCGCAGATTTGAAGTTGGTTTCGATGCCGGTGATGTGGTGACGGCTCACTACGATCCGATGATCGCAAAAATCATCGTGTGGGATGAAGACCGCGACCGAGCAATTCGCAAGATGTTGCAAGTTTTGAACGAGACGGTGATCTTCGGGGTGCGCGCAAATCTCCCGTATTTGAAAGCGATTCTCTCGCATCCTGAATTTATGAAAGGGGCGATGACCACGCAATTCATCAACTCTTACTTTCCAGAAGGTTTGGAGCCGCTCGAGCTCACTCCGCGACAAAACAAGATCGCCGAAGCGTTAAAGTCGTTGGTCTCTCGGAGTGGCACTCCCGTCTCACTTGGAAACAGCGATCCGCACGTTCTCAACACCAAGAGCAGTCCGTGGCGCGGTCACTGGAGATCCGTATGAAGACATTCGATGTCCAGATAGATGGCGAAACGATTCAAGCGTATGGAGCAACAAGCGTCGGCCTTTTGTGGGTACATGCTGACGGCAAGACGTTCACTATTGAGACCGAAAAGCGCAGTCGTCGTGGCAAAACGCCTGGCGGTCACGCGAACCCAGGCGAAGTCGTTTCTCCAATGCCGGGTAAAATCATCAAGCTAATGACCGAAGTGGGCGCTGATGTGAAAGCCGGTCAAGCGCTTCTCGTGATGGAAGCGATGAAAATGGAATACACGCTCAAGGCGTCTGCCGATGCTAAGGTGTCGACAGTTGATTGCGAAGCAGGCCAGCAAGTGACATTAGGTCAGTGCTTGATTCGATTGGAAGTTTAAATGACTACGACATCAACTCAGCCAGTTTATTCGGCAGGCGAAGCGAAATCGATGGGCAAGCCGAGTCGCGACAAGTTTGTGCGTGTTCCCAACCGCGACAATCGTCATGTGACAATCGTCGAAGTCGGGGCGCGAGATGGACTACAAAACGAAAAGGTTGTTTTGTCGTGTGAGTCGCGCTTGCAGCTAGCCTTAAAACTTGCGTCGGCTGGCGTTGAACAATTGGAGTTGGGTGCGTTTGTTTCCCCGCAGTGGGTGCCCCAAATGGCGGGCTCAAAAGAACTTTTGATGCGCGCGCTTGAGTTAAAAAAAGATCCTAAATCGCCGCTGCATAAAACAGATATCTCGGCGCTCGTGCCAAACCCGCGCGGCATGCAAGGTGCATTGGATATTGGCCTCGATCACGTCGCGATCTTTGCATCGGCGAGTGAATCTTTTTCTCGTAAAAACATCAACTGCACAATCGAGGAGAGCTTCGAGCGATTCGGGAAAGTGATCGAAATGGCAGCGCCAACTCAGGCACGGGTGCGCGGTTACTTGAGCATGTGTTTCGGTTGCCCGTTCGAAGGCGAAATCGCTGAAGACCGTGTGGTCGAACTGGTTGAGCGCTTGGTCTCGATCGGCGTCTACGAAGTTTCCATCGGCGACACGATTGGTATTGCCGACCCGGCACAAGTGCGCCGATTGGTTTCGCGCTTGATCAATGCTGTCGGTCCCGAGCGCCTTGCAATGCATTTCCATGACACGCGGGGAACCGCAATGGCGAATATTTTGGCGAGTTTAGATCTCGGCATTCGTGTTTTCGATTCAAGTCTAGGTGGTTTGGGTGGCTGTCCCTATGCACCAGCCGCAACCGGAAACGTCGCGACCGAAGATGTCGTCTATATGCTTCACCGCATGGGCTTCGACACCGGCATTGATCTGCAAAAGCTCATCGACATGAACGGCTGGATGGCAAGACTCATCGAACACGAGCTTCCATCACGCGTCGGCAAGGCCGGCCTCCCAAAGATTCTTCCGGTTTGAACGGGCATTTTTGACGAGAGGAAAGAAAATGGGCGACGCCGGAGAAATCGAAAAGAAACGTCATGAAGAAATCCGCGCAGTCTACAACTCCGGTGAATGCGGCCGCGCAGTTCAGATGTCCTGCAAATTCTTGGCAGATTTTCCTGACAGCGCGAGAGCACAATATGCGCATGCAGTGATGCACGGCGACTTTGCGGATTCACCGGTTCATTCAGAAACAGAACGCATTCGACTTCGTGAAATTGCAAAGGCCGGGATCTCAAAGCTATTTCATGATCCCAGAAACAATGATTGGGATGACGACTTCGTTACCTCGATTCGTAACGAATATTACTGGTTTTTTGAGCTTCCAGAAGAGCAATTTAAGCTCGGGATTCAGCGGCTGCAGACCGTTAAAAAAGGGAATTACTCAGCTTGTGTCGGAGCCTCGATGATGGCGCTGAAGCAGCTCGAGATCGAGCAATTTCAAATGAAGCTTGAAGAGATTTGTAATCTCCGAACTCGATAGAGCATTAAAATCCAACACAATTCCATCCCACTTCATCCGATCCCATTCCAATATTGCAATTTGAGCTCTTTTGAAGGACCCATAGTTGGTTGGCCCGAAAGCTGCTTTAAAGGATTGTCAGGTAGCGAATACCTGGCCGGCTCGATTCAGTTCGTGCTGGTGACGACCTCCTTGTTGGCATTTCCAACAGGGATGAAAGTCTTTCAGGTGGCCTCGGGAGCGAGCAATTGGAACGTATTCTCGAAAATAATTTTTATCGCCTTATTCTTCTTTGGATCACCATCGGGGCAATGATGGTTTATGCCTACTCGGGTTCGCGGGCGATCACGCCGCAGCTCTCACTGCCTACGTCGGTGACTTCGCTCAAAGGCACGGCCGGCCGTAAATCCATTTCATTTGATGATTTAGTTTTGACTGACGGTTTGGAAACATTAAAAACACTCCGGGCGATGAGGTCGTTTGACTCTTCCATTCTCCTGGTCGGCGGATACAAGGCTCCTATCGACTTTGTGATCAACCGAGACGATCGCAATCGATATTTGGTGACAGACACCCGCATCGAACTTGGCTCGCGATGGCTCGACCAACCGGGCCAAGTCCAAAAGGCGATGACCAAGGCTTGGATTTTTCAGTTGGCCCGCACAGATATCACAAGCTCTTTGCTTCGCACCGAAGTTGCGTCGGATTTGCTCTGGTCTATGCTCAACGGGAAGCTTGATATCGAAGGTTTGCATTTTCCGGAGATCGGAAACTGGATGCTTTTCGCGCAGTCATTCGGAGCGCATTGCGGCTCACCCTGGCTGTCGCCGGAACTCAGTAGCCTCTGCGCGAGTCGTCAAGCATCGACCGCAGATTCTATTCAAGCAGTTGGATTTAGACCGCTGTTGGATTCGATGGTCTGGTCCATTTATTCCGCTCTTCCGATAGTAAAACGAATTGAGTTTATAAAAGCGTGGACTTCGTGGATCGTGGAGCCACCACCTCAACTTGAGCTCGAGCGCCCGAAATCGATTGCGGCGTGGAGAAAATGGCTTAAGACAGAACTCGCGAGTGTCATGCCGAAAGAGATTCCGGGCTTGTCACTTCAAGGATCAACTCGCGCGGTCGAGGCGCTCGCTTCGCTCGACGACGATGCCAAACCGCTGGAGATCAAATATCTCTTCCGTAACGAACAAGCGGCATTTAAAGACTCTGAGCTCATGGGTGATATCATCTCGATCGGAAATGAAAAACTCTGGAAGACACCGGTCCTTGCGATGGCTAAAACAAGAGATGGTTACGTCACTCTCCCGGGCCGTGCCCGAGTCCCTGATGATGTTGTCGCGGTGACTCATTTTAAAGAGATGATCTACGAAGCCTGCACCGAACCGTCTCTGAACCAACTCATGGCTGATAAGGTGAATGCAGATCGCATACTCTATGTTCGTGAGTGCATCAGACCATTTGCGGCTCAGTACTCGCCGCTGATTCGGCTTGGAGTTAAAGGATTTGCAGCGGCGAATCCGAAAATACCATTCGCGCTTTTGCAAAAGCCGTTTATGGAAATCGCGGTGAAGCGCGGCTGGACGGGGCGCGATGAGCTGCTCAAGGACTTGCTCAACAAATCGGCTGAGTTAAACTCGGTGTCACCAAATATGGGTTTGCGCCAAGCGCATTGGTTCCCGGAAGTTCGTGCCTACAAAGTTGTCGGCGCCGTCGAAGCCGTCGAATGGTTTCGCTCATGCAAGGATTGATAAGCTCGACTGATCAACTCTATCGATAAGCTCGACTGATCAATCTCTAAAATTGCTCTTCAACGTTTTAATCTTATTTTTTTCGTCGACAAAAACCAGTGAAGGTTTGTGGGTATTGGCTTCGGTTTCTTCGAGTTCCGCATAGCAAGCGATGATCACGAGATCTCCCTTATGCACGTGACGAGCCGCTGCGCCGTTCAAGCAAATTTCACCGGTTTTCCCTGGGATCACGTAAGTCGAAAAGCGTGCGCCATTGTTGCAGTTGTAGATATCGACCTTTTCAAATTCTCTTAGACGTGCTGCATCTATTAAAACTGGATCAATTGAGATAGAGCCTTCGTAGTTGAGATCCGCATCAGTTACAACCGCGCGATGGATTTTAGATTTCAACATGGTCAGTCTCATAGGCACCTCTCAAAAAATTTTTATTCGTCAAAACTCAAATAGCTCGGAAAATTCAGCAAAAATTTAGGAACTCGCTCACTTTCGGTATGCCGCACAAGCAAATGCGCCATTACGAAATTTTATCAGACGTTCATTTTTAGCGCTGCGTTCAATCCCTTTAAAACTAGATCTGGAATCACCACATCAAAGAGCCCAGCTTTTTCGAAAAGGCCGGCGAAGCCACCTGTAGCGATCACTCGCGGTCTTACGCCCGCAAAGCATTCTGCCGATAGCCGTTCTTTGATTTCTTTGATCATGCCGATTTGCCCAAAATAAAGTCCCGACTGAATGCTCTCGTTTGTTGAGCGGCCTAAAACCGGCTTGTCGTGCATCGGGATGATTTCAACGGGTGGAAGTTTTGAAGTCTTTTGCTCGAGTGCTTCCATTGAGATTCGGAGCCCAGCGAGGATCACTCCGCCCAAATATTCTTTGTCGCTGTTCACAGCGCAGAACGTAGTCGCCGTACCAAAATCAATGATCAAAAGATTTTCGTCTGGATAGAGCAACGTACCGGCAATCGAGTTTGCAATTCGGTCGGCACCGACTTCGAGTGGATTGCGGTACTTAATTTTTAAACCCGTTTTGACACCGGCTTGAAGAAGGAATGGCTGAATGTTGAAATATTTCATGCACGCGCCACGAAGCGAATAAATCGCGTCAGGAACAACTGAGCAAACTGCGATTTGTGTGATTTTTGTTGGATCATAGCCCAGTTCACGGATCACGCCGCGCAGAAATAATCCAAGCTCGTCGCTCGACGCTCGGAATTCAGACGTGCGACGGAACTGCGTTTTGAGTTGTTCGCCGTCAAAGAGACCGCCGTGAATTGTGGTGTTGCCGACATCTAAACTTAGGATCATGAAGGTCTCGCTTGGCTGATCTTGATGTGATCGGAGGTTGTGAGACTCATCATTGGTGGATCCAATTGCGGACCGTGATTTACGTGGTTGCTGAGTGCGTTGTCAAACCACTCCGCAAGCTCCTGAGCTTGCTCGAGGCGGGCCACCGGCGCTGCAGGTGTTGACTCTAATGTAGCATCAAAGATCGAGAAGACATGACGACGCGAGTCCATAGAATGCAAGTCATTGTGAATGATCCAGTCGGCTTTTGCGTGTCGGGAAAGCTTTGCAACCGCCTTAAAATGCTCGGCGGCCGAATCGATGTTCGTGAGTTTAAATGCGGCGAGTTTCAATTTCGGATTCCCGCTCCACTCCCGAATGCGATCGACGAGTTTGGGATTTTTTTTGAGGCGAATGAACAGATCATTTTTCGAATCGAGTTTCGAACTCGAGTTTGGTTGCACTTCTAGCGCTTCACTGCATGTTAGGCCAGGTGATGAGAATTCACTTGAATCAGCACGAATTCCTGCCACGGAGTAATCCGCAACTGCGGCCAAGTGAATGACTGCATCGAACCGTGGACTTTTGTCGTTGGTTTGCGGCGAAATAAACGGTCCTCGAGTGAGTGTCGACTCAAGTAGCGTCGCGAGACTCGCAAAGTCAGTGTAGGTGCTTTCAATTACATCGGCATGCTCGCTTGGCCTCGCGTCAGTGGCGCGCAGGAGAGTGACTTGATGACCGGCTTCGGCCAACCGACGGGCGATCGTGGCTCCCGTGCGACCTGTGCTTGTGTTGCAGATTGCGCG
>JAYVND010000797.1:0-2781 GCA_043758635.1 Bdellovibrionales bacterium | reverse complement strand
ACGGCTGTAACGAAGAGCTCTTTTGATTTTGGATCCGATTTGCTACCCGAAACCACGAGGTGTAGTGGCGGATTCGCGAGCTCATCATTCAAGACAAGCAACGCGCCCGATGCATACATCCCGCCCTCAAATTGGCTGCTCGAGAGATAGCGAAAGATGAGCACGGCTGCTTCATGATCAGTATTTATTCCGGTGTAATGCGAAAGTAGATTGAATGCACTCGCGGAGCGCAAGTTTTCTTCAAACTGAGGTAAAGTCTTTGCGTCGCGAGTGGTGAGCAGTCCAGGCTTAAGATCTGACTGCGGGAATTGCGCAAGAATTGCTTTTGCAAGTGCGTCCGCTTGATTGAGCCATTTTCGATCTCCGGTGACGGAGTGAAGTTTCAAGAGCGCTTCAAGCATCGCTGAGTTATCTCCAAGAAAGGGGCCCGCGAAGTCCTTTTCGTCATGCCGGTAAAGATCGCCTGATTTGCGATTTTTAATGAGCCAGTCAGCGGTGATCTGAGCATCGTTCAATATTTTAGAGTCGTGGATGCTTGCATAGAGCGTGAGCATCGCGGTGATGACCCAAGCATTTTCTCGCGTGTAGAGATGCTTATCGATCCTTGGAATTCCTTTTGCTCGTCGAGCGGCGTCGCTCAATTTAAAATAATTTTCGGCGTGTTGGCCTTGAATGAGGTCGGCGTCTTGACTCACGAAGTAAATACCTTCGTCGGATTTTAAAAACGAGTCGATATAAGATTTCGTTTTTAAAGCAGTTTTGAGATAGCTGTCTCGCTTTTTTGCAGAGAGATTTGGATCGAGTGCCGCTTGCGCATAGATCTTTAAGTTTTCGGTTTGAATTGCGATCAATTTTTCAAAATGCGGATGCTTCCAATCACCCTCGGCAGAGTACTGATAGAAGCCGCCCCAAGTTTTGTCTTGAATTTGCAGTTGAGTGTCGAGAGCCAGCTCTAGATTTTTTGTCGCTTTTATATCTCGGGCGCCGGTCTCGCGCAAACTTTGGCGCAACCAAAGTTCGGCCAGATGCGTATCGAGGAATTTGTGCGAGGCTTTCCATCCGCCCAGTTTGTAATCGTAATTATCTTTAATGACTTTCTCCGTCGCTACAACAGTTACGGCGCTCATCGGCCCCGCAGCGGTGTAAGTGACTTGACTGTCATCGCTTGCCGAGGGACCAGGCGTCGGATCAGCCGCAAATAATGTGAGCATTTTTAAAGTGTCGGCTGGTTCGATGTAGCCTGATCGGCGCGCGAGGACCCGCCCGTTGCCATCAAAGAGAATGGTCGCAGGCCAGCCGTAATCTTCAAATCGATTGGAAATGTCGGGGCGCGAGTCCTGATCGACGCGTATTGCGAAGTAGTCTTTTTTGATTGCCGCAACAACTCGTGCATCATGGTAGGTTTTTTCATCCATCACGTGGCACCAGTGGCACCAAACAGCTTCGAGATCGAGGATCACGAGTTTTTTGTCGCGAGCTGCAGTTTTGAAAACTTCATCGCTCCAAGGCCTCCAGTCGATCAAGTCGTGATGCGAGGCGCTCTCGCTGCCTGCACTCTTTGAGTTCGATGCTGGAGTCTGAGAACTCGCTCCGAAAGCGGATGCTGTATGAACGAGTAGGAAGAGAACGAGACCAGCGGCGAAATTCATGAAAATCGATTTTTGCATGCTTTATGGTCGCGCAAGTTGCGGTCACAAACAAATCTAGTTTTTTGTACTCGGGTTTGTTTGCTAAACGGATCGGCCATGTTTTTATCTATTCTCAAACGGGATGACTCCAATGCGAACCGCGGGCGTACGATCGCAGATTGCGACCGTCCTGATGGACAGTGTTTTCAAAAGGTTTGGGGATTCAAAGACGGTTTTTGTTGAACATCTCTCCCCGAAAGGCTACAAGGTGATTATCCATTTCAAATGACTCCGTAGCTCAGCTGGATAGAGCAACTGCCTTCTAAGCCGTAGGTCGCTGGTTCGAATCCAGCCGGAGTCACCATTTTTGCAGTCCTGCAATTGTGGATCGGCCGTTTAGAACGGTTTAGGGTATCTCCATAGGATCTTTAATTGAAAGTACTTTGGATCTTCTCACTTAACTGGACATCACTTTGGCATCCTGGCCCGCTTCCTTGTGCCCTGATCTCGAAGGACTTTCAATCTGTGGAAGAGCATTCGAATAATACTGAACTTCAAGTCTTTGAGCGCTGCAACGAAATTCCTTCAGAAGCCGTTTAAGGAGCCTCTATTGGACTGCAGGCTGAACCTTGCTCCAGCCCTTCCTGATCTTCTCCGTCATGCCTAGAAGGTCACTGGCAACCTCTGCACCAGCCGGTCTGCTCAAAAAAAGTTTCGATCGAGCATGTTCCATATTGAAGTCGAAATATTTTCCTTTCATCAACTCCTGAACATGATGTTGGATGGTCATATTAGCTTTGTTTATCGGGGCACGGCCTATGTTGCAATGCCGAATAAAATCAACTCCGACCTCTCTATACCCGCGCATGTAACGTCGGAATGTACGCTCACTGATGCTTAGCAGCTGCTCTGCTTGCCCGCACTCCACTCATTTGCCCTGCCGACACCTTAGAAACCAGTTCAGGACAAGCTGATCCTAACCCTTCATGACCAAACCTCTGCGAGCATTCCAAGATGTAAGTCCCTCTGAGATCGTAGTTATCCACAGGAGGTTGTCCCAGAATGAAACGCTGGAGCGGTCAATTTCGCTCGGTAATTAAAGGCGGACAGAATCGCTAGGTATTTACATGGACATTCGTGATGCCCGCGATCG
>JAYVND010000796.1:0-2782 GCA_043758635.1 Bdellovibrionales bacterium | reverse complement strand
GCATCACCGCAAGATGCCGCCACCAAGAATTATTGTATCCATTCCATCTGATGCTGTAGAATTCAGAACGCTCCGAATATAAATTGAGTTCAGTTGATTCGAGCGTGCTGCGCGAGTCTCTCAAAGTGGAGGGCGACGGCAAACGGCGTGAAGTTCTTTGGATTCGATTGGAGATCAGACAAGTGATTGAAGACGTAGCGAATATAATCAGTGAGATCGATTTTAGCTACCGTGCAGGTGGCGTTGATCGTTCTCAAGATGTCGAGCACCGCTCTACCGTTTCTAGTTTTCCGAAACTTCGAACTCGAGAGCATGCACTTCTCAATTCGCAAAGCGCGCTCGATTCCATTATTGGTATAGTGTAAATGCGGATTTCCCAAATACTCCGTGAGCTCTTGAAAGTGATTCACAACGTAGTTGCAGGCTTTGTTCAGCTCAGTGTTGGGTGGCCAGATATCGGGCTGGGTTTCAAATCTATAAGTGGCCCTTCCCAAGATTTCTCCCGTCGTCGCGGCAAAACAGCGGTTGTAGATGGCAGTCCATACCCATTTCGCATAACGACTTCTCATTTTCAGAATCGTTTCTCGTGTGCGGCCTTCATTATCGGTCATAGCTTCAATTTGGGAGAGCATGCAAAATCCACGAAGCATGTAGTAGCAAAGGGCCGCGTCGTCTTCGCGGTAGCGCCAAAATGGACGTCTCGCATGAGCGCCGCAG
The DNA here is from genome assembly GCA_043758635.1 of Bdellovibrionales bacterium. Classification (GTDB taxonomy): domain Bacteria; phylum Bdellovibrionota; class Bdellovibrionia; order Bdellovibrionales; family JAMPXM01; genus JAYVND01. The sequence continues at coordinate 2,065 of JAYVND010000796.1, read as the reverse complement.
CCAGCAATTGTTAAATTGAACTTCTTCATCAGCTCACGGCTGGGTAGATTGCTAGTTGAGAGATCTCCCTGAAAGATCAGTGATTTCAGCTTTGGGCTCCGAAGTTCGAGTGCTTGAGTCAAGAGATCGCCAACCGATCCAAGGTGTGTGCGGAAGAAACGAATCGTGCTGCGGGGATCTTTTTGATCGGTGCGACCAACGAGCAAGCTGACGTTTAGCCCTTTCTTTACGCCGTCGCCATTCTTTTTGGCTTGAGTAAAGCCCAGCATATCGTCGATTTTCTTGGCGAGACTGTCCTCAACTGGCTCTTCGAGTTCTAGAACTTTCGTTTTCGTGTCATCCCCTGACATGATTCCGCAATCGCTTAAGCTCTCGATTAAACAAAAGTAAATGGGGAGAAGATTGATTGCCACGTACTGCAAAAGTCTGCAGATTTTGCTTGGTCGAAATTCCGGTTGGCCTATCATCGCAGCCAAGCGGTTGATCGGAATTGCAAAGCCCACGTGCATTTTAACTAGGTTCGCAATTGCATTCCAAGTGACGCCGTAATTTTCTGGGCCCTCATCCTTCATCGAAGCACGAACGGCCTTACCAGTTTTGGGGTCAGTGACGGTTTCAACTTGATAAGTGGTCTCCGACACTAAAATCTTCATATCCACACGTTTCGTGTAATCGTAGGTAACGAGCAATCCCTTCTCCCGGCCGAATTCTTCCATTCGTTCCACCTTCTTTTTATTTTCTTGCTCCGACCGATCACTGGGCGGAGTTGAAAACATCATTTCGCACTCAAGTACAAATTCGAGCTGCCGAGGAGATTTCGAAGCCTTTCCCTTAAGCTTTCGGATCCGCGTTGTGTACTGCGCTGTCTCCCGCCGTGCGACTTCTCGCTTTTTCTCAATCTCGATTAAGAGCTCCCGTTGAAGAGGCGTCAGCTCCTCGGCTTTAAACTCAATCTGAGGGCCAACTTCGGCAACTGTTGCGACTTGTCCACCGCGTTCCGACTTTGGCGACAGACCCATTGCTTCGCGAAGGCGGCTCAAAGTGTTCTTTGCTCTTGAAGTGCTCTGTAAGAATCCGGAATAAACGCCGAGAAGCCTTGAGAGAACATCGCTTAAATCCGGCGGAAGATTCGCTTTGTTCTCATCGAAAAAGTTTTTTAAGCGCTTGAGCTCTTCATGCGACGGGGCTTTGGTCAACCAGATCACCTCGTGGTGGAAATGGCCGACTCTCGATCGAAGATCTTTTTTGATCAACTGGTTTTTGATAGGATTTCACTTTTTTCTCAATCACGTAACGTGAGCCTTCAAGTAACAGCGAAAGCTCCGCGTGCGTGATGTCCTTTGCAAGCGGCTCCAATAAGAATTTGAAATTTGTTTTGATCGCCTCCATCGTAAAAAGCTTCGCGGTCAAGAAAAGCCCAGTTGAGTCAGCGTACAAAATTTTCAACATCCGCCGCGACTTACCCACGAAAATAATCATATCACCCTGAAATGGATCGAGACCCATCTTGTAAACCTCAGCAAGAAGACCTGAATGTTGTTTTCTAAAATCCACTCGGTGTTGCGCAAGCCAAATTCTCTGGCGGCGACCTATTGTCATCACAGTCCACCGCCAAGGCCGTTTAGCATTGAAAGAAATTCGAAATTCAATTTTGATTGTGGGAACTCGATCTCGACGCCCGACCGGAGGCGAACGCAAATAAATCCTGTACACGAAGTTGGTGGATCAATACTTGGAGTGTCGTTATCATTAATATGCAGCTCTTTCACCGCCGGCAAGACTTGCGATTTCCGAGACCACAACTGAAGTGTTGCCTTTGAAAGTCCCGCGGCCCTCGCAAGCTGTGCCTTTGGAATTCCGTTTTCAATCCCTGACATAATGAGCCGCCTGAGCGGATTTGGGAAATGCCCACCTTTTTCGGCGCGGTGTCGGGCGAACTCCACTGAAATGGATTCGATGATTTTGCTTTGCGTTTCGTTCTGCAGGACTTTCATGCCTTTGCCTCCTAATTTGGTTTAGGAGGGAGGCTACGCCGCAGGACTTAGAAAATCTGCAGCATCAGATG
>JAYVND010000795.1:0-2785 GCA_043758635.1 Bdellovibrionales bacterium | reverse complement strand
TGAAGTGCCAAAGCGTGGAGCTCATAACTGCATGGTGGCTTTCATCCATCCTGCGAGCACTGGGGGAGTTTTGATTGAGTTGAGTGAGCCCCAACCCTAAAATAGCCGAAGGAAAAGGAAGTCACGGATGGCAAATCGCGGAGCTCCGCCAATGCAAATGGGAATGATGATGCCGATGACCAAGGTCGTCAAATGGTTGATGATCGTCAGCGTCACCATTTGGCTTGTCTTCCAGGTGATCATCGAAAAGTACTTTCTCTCGTCTCCTCAAGTGACCTATATCTTTGGTTTGGTGCCGCTCTCGGTTATTAAGAGCTTCTACATTTGGCAATTTGCGACCTATATCTTTCTGCACTCGCTTAATCCGATGCACATCCTTTTTAACATGTTGCTTTTATGGTGGTTGGGGTCAGAACTCGAGCAGCGCTGGGGTTCGAAGTTCTTTTTGACCTATTTTATGGTGTCCGGAATTGGGGCGGGCGTCATCTACACGGCCATCATTTTTCTCCACGGGCTCATCACGGGCTCATTTTCGGGATTTACGAATCCGGTCATTGGCGCGAGTGGTGCGGTGTTTGGTCTGATGCTCGCCTACGGGATGATCTTCGGTGAACGGGTCGTATACTTCATGATGATTTTCCCCATGAAGGCAAAATTTTTCGTCATCATATTGGGAGCGATGGAAGTTGTGACTCTCCTAAATAGCGGAATTGGCGGATCGGACGTCGCGAATTTGGCTCATTTGGGCGGGATTGCGGCGGGTTATATGTTTTTAAAGTCCTACACCCTCTTTCAGCAGTCTAAATGGCGGAAGCAATCAAGCGGACGTGGACGAGGCCTTCGTTTGGTGGTAAATAACGATCGAAAAGAAGAGAAGAAAGACGGCGACGGTCCTAAATACTGGAACTGAAATTCAGTTGTCTCTACTCCTTTACGATGCCCGGAACTCGTTACTAAGGACCTATGAAATGGAACCTGGTTTTTGCACTTGGATCTTCGAGTTTTCGAGCGGTGGTGACAGTTGTTGAGTGGTTGGGATCTGTGAGTGGAGCGGGGCCGAGTCAAGTCGATCAGTGATTTAGAATTTTTGATTGAATCAATGATCGAGAGAAGTTGGATTAGCAATATTGGATCAAGGAGATTTCACATGGGTTTGGCCGAAGAAATTGAAAAATTGAAGTTCGATAAACGCTTGATGCAGTGGCATATAAGCCGCGGCAAACTTCCGAAAGAAGAAGCGCAAAAGCATTTGGATGCTTTGCCCGATCTTGCACATAACGTCGAGCAGTTCGGATTCCCTGAAGATCGCGGCGAGCGCGAAGAGCAAGCCGACTAAATTAGTTTACAGACTGATTATTGGAAAAAGCAGCCGCAAGGTTGCTTTTTTCGATTGATACTTTCGATTGATACTTTCGATTGATCGGTATGAGCGAGTTTTGAAATGCGGAAAGAAAAAACCGAGCGCTCTTGGAGCGGCTCGGTTTTTTTATTTTTGCATGCTTTTAAACGGCGACTATTGATTACCGGCATTGAGGCGAGAGTCCGGCTTTGTAATTGTAATCCCAGTCGAGTTTGCACCGTTTTTACCGCTGCTCTGGGCATTCGTTGCGTGGGCAGAATTCTCAATTTCATCTTTCGCAATCTTGCTGGATTCAGGCGCCCAAGTTTCGCCGATGATATGAATTCCGGTCGCGTCTTTCTTGAGATAAAGCGTCTTTTCACCGAAGTCGGTGTGTTGGTCTGACGCATACTCTTGCAAGAAGCGAACGATTCCGTCCCCGTTGGAAAAAATAATCGAGGGCTTCGACATGTGCACGGTGATCGATTGGTAATCTTGATTTAGTTTAGCTTTGTAATCGCGCCACTGTTGTTTATTCATCTTCATCGAAGCGAAACTTTCGCCGTAGTGGGAGATATACGTATCGAGATCCTTTTTTTCCCAAGCGTTGCGCCACGATTCGAGCCACTCCGTAACTTCGGTGTTTTCTTTTATCTGAGTTGCAGCAGGTTCGTATTCGGTCTGGCTCTGGATTAAAATAGGAGTGCGACCGAGGCGAATATACTGAGTGAGATTTATAATCACATCATTTCGGACGACCACGCAGCCTGCCGAACCTCGAGTGAGTGCGACTCGATCTGGGACTGCATGGAGCCAAATCCCTGAGCCGGTTTTTCCCTGGAGGCGATCGAAATAATTTGGATAGTCAGTTGTGAAAGCGCGTTTTCCATAGAGGTTGAAATCGAGTGACGAGCCCTCGAGGCGCGTCTGGAGGAAGTAAATACCTTCTGGCGTTTTCGCATCGCCGCGGTTTTGCTTGTTGCCCGAATGTTTGCCGGAATCAGCGGGGAATGCTGCTACCTTTTTGAGGGCGGTGTCGGTCTGCTGCCAAACGCTCAGAACACGCGCTTTTTTATCTACGACAAAAGCATAGGGAGAATAGTATTGCGAAGAGCCTAGCAGCTGCGTGAGGCCGGCTGGGACACGCTCGCGGTCGGCGTTGGCAGTTGCATCAACTGCCTTTCCGTCGGCTCCTTGAATAGAAATTTGAGCTTTGCCCTCGCCTGCACTAGCTTTGACTGACGGGGCAGATGAGGATTCTGCGTTAACGGCTGCGCTTCCGCTGTCACTTGCAGGCGATTCGGAACTGAAAAATGAGATTGTCACTAGAAGAGTTAGAATCGCGAAGAGGAATGCCCGAGTTGTGAACGCAGAGGCGAACAATTTCATCATCGAGCCGAATCGCGGGCGTGCTGTGTTCAACAGACCTCGATCTGCCGAACAAAC
>JAYVND010000794.1:0-2788 GCA_043758635.1 Bdellovibrionales bacterium | reverse complement strand
GCGTGATTTCACCGGCAACCGATAACACGTACACGCTTGGAAATGCTTCCTACAGATTCACATCCATTTACGCTACCAATGCTACAGTCAATACTTCTGACGTTCGCGAGAAAAAAGATATTGAGACCTCTGATTTCGGCCTTGATTTCATCACTCAACTTCGTCCGGTGTCTTACCATTGGAAAAATGGCATCGATACAGACCTTCACTATGGATTGATAGCCCAAGAAACTGAGAAGGTCGTGGCGAATCTTAAAAAAGAAAAAGTGACTGATCCCTCAAACGTCATCGTTGCCCACGACAAGACGACTGATCGCTACGGAATCAGATACACCGAGCTGATTTCTCCGATTATTAAATCCATCCAGGAATTCTACGCTGAGTTTAAGGCTCTCATAACAAGAGTAGCTGCTGTGGAAGAACAGACCGCGGCTCTCAAAGCTAGTGAAGCCGCTCTTAAAGCAAAAGTTGCGGAGTCTGAAAAAGAGCTTATTGAGACAAAGGCAAAGTCCGATCGAGAAAATGCCGAATTAAAATCTCGATTAGAACGACTCGAAAAGATGATGAGTTCGAAGTAAAATCTATTTCATCGATTTCCGACCTGCAATGCGTATGCTACTAATTGTTCGTTTGAACTGTGATCAACATAATTCAATCGATCAAGCCCATGTAGCGTGAATATCTCACAGAGAATCCCCTGCCAGGCATTTTAGTAATAGATGTAGCAAATTGTTTTCGCCGACAGCCGTCAAAAAAATGAATCTTTCAGATTCGGATTTAGCCCTGGATGGTAGCTCATTGGAAATCAACGCATCTCGGTCGTGCCAATAACCTCCCTACCGCGACAAATGATAGTCCGAATGAGAACCTAATTGTATGTCCGGCTCACAATCGAAGCTTCAAAGCCAATTCTATTCGAGTAATAACATCGACGAAGCTATGGGGGTTAAATACTTGACTCCGGCTTGGCGCGCGATGCGAATTCTAGAACCACCGGGAAGGCGCATCGTAGCGCCGCTTCTGTTACAAAGGGGCCCGTGACAAGCCCGTGCATGAGTCCGTAAATCCCTAGGATTTCTGCTGGGCGACGGTTCGGAAAAAGTAGTGTCAGTTTCGATAGATAACGCTTTTCAATTTCCAAAAATTGTTGTTGCAAGGGGGTTGGATTCTCAGATTTTAGTGATCTCCATTTGTAATAAAAAATAGCGATTTCAGGATTATTGGCAAAGAGATGTTGAGTCTTAATCAACGACTCGACCATCCTTCCGCCCTCAATATCTTTCATACTCTCGGGGCTTAGGCCGAACACTTCGCTTGCGATAATTTCTAAACAGGTGCTAACGATACGGACTTTGCTTGCGCCAAGATGGTAGTAAACAAGGGTTCGGCTGATACCAGCGGCCCGAGCCAGCTCAGAAATTTTCCATTTTAGATGGCCTTTGGTTGTTTCAAACTTGATCACTTTTCGAAAAAGTGCCGCCTTTATCTCCGGCTCCGTCATTTTCTTGCGCGTTCCTGTCGGCACATTCACCTCCGCTTACTTTCTCAGTTCTTGCTCTTCAGAAAACGTTACGCAAGTACGAGCAATTTTCCCAGCTCAGAATGAACTATCGATAAATACCTTTGCGCGAGTAGTGCGGTCGGGGCTGAGTCGACGAAAAAGGACAAAAGTGTCATATGCTTTGTCTTCTCAGTCATCTGAGCTCGTAGTAAAGCCTTCTTAATAAGTCGCGCTTTAGAAATTCTGCGATCAGATCTTCTCAAGCGTCAACTGTGTTCGTAAACTCAAAAAGTTTGGAGATTTCGATGAAGCTAGTATGCATGACAATAACGGCAATCCTGTTGTCCCTTTCGGCGATGGCAGGACTTGCGCAAAATTCCGATCAGACTCAAAATGCTTTTCACCTAGCGCCGTTGCCTCTCTTGCGAATACCGAAAGAAGCACGCGTACTAAAAAAATGGTGTGCCGTATGGAATGAGCAGAACGGTAATAATGTCCAGGATATCTTAGACCTGATGTCCGACGTTGGACCCATCTTTTACACGGATGTCTTAAACACTGCCGGAATTAATTCAAAATCAGTACTTAAAACATATTTAACAAATCTATATGCCCGCTTTCCACGACAGTCTTGGGGAGAGGACGTCAGAGTTTATCCAAGCTTTTCAACTCCGGGCGAATGGACATATTATTACCACTTTCACATGTATGACATTAACAACAAGGTCGCGCTATCCGGCACTGGAATGGAACGGGTTACATTTGACTCGCAAGAAAAATTGGTCAGTGACGAAATTCACCTGCTCTTCGACCAAAATTTAAGCGAGGTTTCTACACTGACCGCTGGATTGGTTGAATCGAACTGAAATGATATTTTAACGATATGAGCTGTAACGAATCATTAGTTTGACTCAATCGCAGGCTATGGTTTTTTCACATAGCCTGCATATTTGCCGTAACCAAGATCGACTTTCTGAGACGGGTCCACAGGTCCTCTTAACAAAACACTTTGAGCTCAAAAAAACGAAGGACTCCTCCGTATGTTCATTTACCAGACACAGGTTCGATAGGGTCAGCTCGGCCGCTCGGTCGAAAACCTCTTCCGTGGTCAACGCGTCCAATTAAATATCAATCAACGATTTGGATGTTCAATGACCCACTTGTCCGATGGGCCTATCAGTTCGAAGTCTTTAGGCATTCAAAGAATGCGGTTTTTCCAAAGGTGTGTCCTGCGCAACCATAGATGATTCTTGGCGACAGAGATTTTGAAGAGGCAATTTCCAGACA
>JAYVND010000793.1:0-2788 GCA_043758635.1 Bdellovibrionales bacterium | reverse complement strand
GAAAGTTGACCAACCTTTTTCTGCTGAGAATCACCGTTGAAGTTGAAGCGCGAAACATAAGCGCGTGCATTCATCTCTTTGGTTCCAACCATCATCACGTCATTTCCGCCAGTGATTTCTTCATAAACTGATTTTGAAGAGTTCAAAACATCGCGGTTCTGATCGACATAAGCGAGCTTTACGGTGTCGCCCACCACAAATTCGCCTGAGTCTGGCTTCTCTTGCCCGGTGATCATGCGGAAAAGTGTGGTTTTGCCCGCACCATTTGGCCCGATGATCCCAACGATTCCGCCTCGAGGGAGTGAGAAATTCATGTTATCGAGCAAGAGTTTTTCGCCGTACGCCTTGGTCACATTTTTCGCTTCGACAACGATATCGCCCAAGCGAGGGCCTGGCGGAATGTAGATCTGAAGTTCTTGGAGCTTTTCCGACGTTGGCTCTTTCAAAAGGTTTTCGTAAGCTAACAGACGCGCTTTTGATTTACCCTGACGGGCACGCGGCGACATGCGAACCCATTCAAGCTCTCGCTCAAGGGTTTTATTGCGACGCTCGTTGGCTTTTTCTTCATTGCCTTGACGCTTCTCTTTTTGCTCAAGCCACGAAGAGTAATTCCCTTTCCAAGGAATACCCTCGCCGCGATCGAGCTCTAGGATCCAGCCAGCTACGTTGTCTAAGAAATAGCGGTCATGCGTGACCGCTATCACCGTACCTGGAAAATCGTGAAGGTAGCGCTCGAGCCAAGCAACCGACTCTGCATCCAGATGATTGGTTGGTTCATCTAAAAGCAAGATGTCGGGATTCGACAAAAGCAAACGGCAGAGCGCCACTCGACGCTTTTCTCCGCCGGAGAGATTCTCAACCGGCGAATCGCCGGGAGGACAACGAAGTGCATCCATGGCGCGCTCGAGTTTCGTATCAACATCCCAACCGTCAACGGCCTCGATCTTCTCTTGGACCTTGCCTTGGCGTTCAATGAGTTTATCCATTTCATCGCTTGTCATTTCTTCGGCAAACTTTTCGCTGATTGCGTTGAATTCAGCTAGGAGTTTCGGAAGCTCACCCATGCCATCTAAAACATTTTCTTTCACCGTTTTTGTCGGATCGAGCTGCGGCTCTTGCGGAAGGTAGCCGACTTTGAAATCGCGCGCGGGAAAAGCTTCGCCGATGAAGTCTTGATCGAGACCTGCCATAATTTTCAGCAAGGAAGATTTACCCGAGCCGTTCAATCCGAGAACACCGATTTTTGCGCCGTAAAAATATGAAAGATAGATGTCTTTCAATACGAAGCGGTTCGGCGGATAAACTTTGCCGACACCTTTCATCGTATAAATGATTTCTTCAGCCACGTGCTTCTCCTTCGAGAGGGCAATGCGTATTGCCTTGATGATTTGCCGGATAAAATGCCCGGAAGATTTGGGATGCGGCTATCATGCTTATAGTTGTTTTGGCTTGTCAAATAGCACAACGGTAAGTCAGACTCTCCTGAATGTTGCTGAAGCTTTTTTACGCCGTCACAAATCAAAATATCGCAGGCGATTCGCATGCCTCGGATCACTTGTCTGAATTGTCGATCGAGACGATCCGTGATCCGCGCATCTGGCTCAGCGGACGTGCGCGCACATTCTTTAGTTTGTTTTGTAACACTCAAACCGGCTTAAATTGGACGACCCGGGCGTGTGCAGAATGAACAAAGATATCAAGCCCAGAGCGGCGCCGATCACGTCACAGCCGACAAAATTAAAGTCAAAAAAGCTAGATCGAACACTGGCAGAACTCGAGACAGCATTTGCCGCTTGGGACTCGATCACCGACGAAGCAAAACCTTTGCAGCAACCAGAGCTAAAAAAGCGTACACAGTCTGTTGACAGCAAGTCTCAAGATCAAGAATTCCGATCAAAGACTAAAAAACTTTTGAGTCAACTTCGTGATCAACTTGCAGATCTCTCCGATGACTGACCGAATGACCAAATACGAGACCAGATTCGCGACCAGATACGAGACCAGATGCGACACAGGTATCACGTAACACGATTCACTTCAGTGAACGGCTGCCGCCACGGCACTCAGGTGATTCAAGCTCAATGACATTCCCAGCAGCCGAATACTCGTGAGGCGTCCAGGTCTTCTGAGTCAGCGCGTGAACTCCCGATCGCAGCTCGAGTGCCAGAATCTCATGAACGTAACGGCTACGAGCAAGCCGCGACATTCCCTCAAACGATTCACTCACGACCAGGAGTTTAAAATGCGTTTCCGAATTTTTGGGGACCGAGTGGGTATGACTCTCGTTCACCACGGCATAAAAAATGGGCGCCAGTGACTCTTCAATTTTTGCTCGAATCTGCTCCTCCATTGGCCCGGCTTTCGAACTGTTTGAATCATTCATTTTAAAACTCCCTTTCGCAACGCTCAATTGGGTTTGCCACTTTATTTCAGAACCTTTTGCTTCTCGGCCGTGACATCGAGTTTCTTCAGAAGATCTGCCAGCATATTCTTACGCTCGGCTTCGGCGACGGGTCGGAAACCCGACTCGAACGTCGTGACCATTGCCGTTGGGATCTCAAGCAAAAATCGAGATGCCGCGACCGGCTGCCATTTGCCGAAGCGTTTGCGTTCTTTTGCCCGAGTCATAATCAAGCGCTGTTTGGCACGCGTGACACCTACGTAAAAAAGCCTTCGCTCCTCAGAAACGTCACTTCCAAGAGTTCGATGCGGGAGCAAGTCCTCTTCGCAACCAATGAAGATCACAACCGGAAACTCCAAACCCTTGCAGGCGTGAAGAGTGAGGAGT
>JAYVND010000792.1:0-2800 GCA_043758635.1 Bdellovibrionales bacterium | reverse complement strand
GCAGCTCTTGAGCAAGCATTTGGAGCCGCTCCGGGGTCCAGCCGTGACTTTCACCGGGCTTCGCGCCTTTAAGCTCGATCATCAGATGAAGTCCGGGCGCATTTGCTCCCTGGATTTGATTAGCACTGTGATAGCGGCTCACGACTTCTGAGAGCGTGGGCACTTCGGGAACCGTTGCCCGGAGTTTGCTAAATTCCGTGTTTATGATCCGGAGCGGCTTTCGGAAAACTCGGCGCGTGGTCGCATCATGGCAAAGAACCAATACGTCATCGGCAGTCCACCTCACATCAAATTCGATTCCGTCGACACGACCGAGTGCCGCAAGATCAAATGCCGCGAGAGTGTTTTCAGGCGCGGTGAGGTGGGCTCCCCGGTGGGCGATGATTTGTACACGCCGAATCGCATGAAGGGGAGGCTGAGGATGCGGAACCAGTGCAGCCACCGTGTCGACAGTCGCCTCAATCGTATCCTGAATAAGCTTTTTCAATTTGCTGAAAGCGGATGATCTTAAAGGCGAAATAATTTGCATCGAAAATGGCCTCCACCTCAGTATCCGACCTGATAATATCGTAAACTGAAATCTCCAACGAAGTAAACCACGCCTCCGGTAGGAGGCTGGGATCGCTAGCAAACTATGAGACTCAATTGGCGCTAACAGTCGTTAGGTCATTGCATTGCGGAATAAAAAAAACGCGATTCAGGAATTCTGAATCGCGTTTTTTAATTTTGAATTCATTGCTTCCTAGATCGCGTAAGAAAACGAATTTCAGGAAACTAAGAAATCACCAGCTTGACTTCGTCACACCTGGGATTTGACCGAAGTTAGCAAGGCGACGGAACTCGTTACGGCAAAGGCCGAATTTTCCGAGGTAGCCACGGGCGCGACCTGTGCTTGCGCAACGATTGCGGATGCGATTCGGGTTGCTGTTTTTTGGAAGCTTGTTGAGTTTTGTGCGTGCTTCGATGCGCTCTTCTTCTGTGAGCTTCATGTTAACGGCACGTTCGCGAAGTTCGTCGCGTTTAGGGTTGAACTTCTTCGCAAGCGCTTTGCGCTTAATTTCTTTCACTCTCATTGCAAGACGAGCCATGTTTCTCCTTCAAGGCTTACAAATAGAATCTTAAGAACCACTCAAGAATCATCGGTAAACTAAACTTTATCAAAAAAAATCATTCAAAAAATCATTCAAAAAATCTTGGTCACACGGGCTCGAGAAGCTCGAGCGTCGATTTTTGGGGTGGCGGTGTTTCCGGAGGCTGTCCGGGTAAGACCACTGCATAATCGGATTCGGTGAGTTGAGCTAAAAATGCTCCCCCCTCGATTGACCGAAATATGCCCAAAAATTCTCCGCGATGTTGGCTGATTTTCGTCTCAGGGTCAAATGTAATTATCTGATCTTCCCAACCTTCAGGGCTAGAAAGGTGAATCAAACCATCATGAAAGGTGCAAACTTCCGCTTTGCCGAACGGTGCTGAGTAAATTTTTGGCTTCCGGGTGGCGCAATCAAACTGCACAATTGGATTTTCGACCTCGCGACCGTCCAAAACTGCTTTCTCGGGAACCAAAAGGAGCTGTGAGCGAGAAATTCCGGACATGCAGCGCACATTCTCAATTGAAAGCCCCATCGGGCTTAAAATCTGGCTCAGGCCCATGACGGGATGCCCTGAATGATCGTAGAATGCAATCCCAGAGCGCTGAAGCGGATGGACTGAATATCCATGGGCCTTCGCCGAAAGCGGGTGATAAGCCACCGCAATCATTCCCCAAAGACATACGATCTCGACGGCCGAAGGCTCGAGCGTGAAGCGCAAATCGACACTCGGAGTGCGGGTCGGAATGTCGGAATCAAACACTCGATCATTTGGTCGAATATCTAAACGTGTCGCCGCTCGATTCAAAATCCGGTTCGTCCGCGATCCGGACTTTCCACTCTCGGTCGATGTTGCCCCAGCCCCGTTCTCGGTATTGGCAGCTCTCTTGCGTGATGCGTCGGAGGCCGCGAAAGCATGCGGGTGAGAATTCGAGGTGGAGTCGAGATCAGCTTCAGTGACGCTATCTGTCAGAGGCGCCGACCGGTTTCTTGCCCATGAGCGAAGACCGAAGGATTCAGAGGAGAAAAACCTGTGCGCTGATTCGCGCCCGAGACCTGGTCTTGCGATAGAGAGAATCCAAGCATTGCCCTTGGTACCAGTGTCTGCAGAGGTATCGACAACCAGAATGCGTCCGTCCGACATCACTCTTAAAAACGGATGCTCAGGACTTCCCCAATCAGGAGGGAGAAAAAAGCGCTCGTTCCCAATCAACAAAAATTGCTGATGGGCACCACCTTGGATCGTGACGCAGGTACCGTCCGGCATGAAATCAAGATCAAGCACGGAGCCGATTTCGATACGGAAGGGGAATTCGAAAACTCTCATTTCACCTATTTCGCGCAGAGGGGGAGCGGGGGTCAAGATTTATATCGCGGACGAGTCGTAGACACTCGAGAGGTGGCCTGCTCAGATATTCATGACGCTCGAGAACCTGAGTAAAAGCGTGCCCCTACGGACCGTCCCTTCTAGTGAAGAGTCTCGGCTTGCAGGGGCCTCAGAAGTGTCTCGATCTCAACGACGGAGACCTAATTTATAATTAGTTCTCGGATGACTGATCTCGATTCTCCTTTACGCAACCGTAAGCGGCGAGAGACCGCCTGAGGTCACGCCCGGATCTATCGCCTGCGACACTGGGTCGCGTGCCGCAGGCGACAGCGCGTGTTGCGTTACAGGCGAAATGGGGTATTGTGCCGCTGGCGACAACGGGTAC
>JAYVND010000791.1:0-2809 GCA_043758635.1 Bdellovibrionales bacterium | reverse complement strand
TCGCGTTCAAGACAAGCTTGAAAAAATGATTGGAGTTGCGAGTAAGAACGCAGTTGCTTACTACAACAAATTTTTCATTATCGATAAACTCTCGCTTGTAAATGAGTCATTTCTGGGAACGAATTATTCGGTTTATCAGAGTCTGATTTTGGTGAGCGATTATCTTGGGACCGTCGAGACTCGGCTTCGCGAATCGAATGAGAATTTGAGTCTCCTACCTTCAATTCAGGACACGCGCACGCGCGTTCAGAACGTGATTGCGACTTACAAAGAGTTGCAAGACCTCTCCGCGACTTTGAAACCCGGAAACTCGCACCTGACACCGGAAGAGGTTCAAAAGATTGCTGATGCTAACTTAAAAATTGTGACTTCGGTGAACGACGAGTTTCAGGTCATGTTGGGTAAATCAGGTTGGTTTGCAAACCGAGTTGTTAAATTTGTTTATGCCGACTACATAACACAGATCAAGGGACACCATGATTTTGGTGGTTCAATCAATGATTTGTTCTATGCTTCTGGACTTTCGATTTTCGACCAACTCGTGGCGAGTGCGAGCGGAAACCCGGCGAAGGTACAAAACGACCTCTCGCTAGCCTTGCGCTTGAACAAAATGAATCTCGACGGTGTTGAGATGTTGGTCGGCGACTATTTCTCGGCAACGACGGCTAATATGAAAGCCATCTCAAAAGCGAGTCGCGGTCAGGGAGCAGATCTCAACCGGGCAGCAATTCAGATTCACGTCTGGGACCGCGTCTACCGCGAACAAAAAGAAATTTTGCCAGGCACCACCGATTCTAAAGGCGGGCGAATAGTAAAAGCTATTTTCTGGGGATTGTGGGAGCAAGCGATGGACGTGCCATCCATGATCCCTTACGCTAAATACGCTTCGTTTGCAAAGACACGCTACGCCTACACCTATCAGAATTTGTCAACTGACGATGAATTTGGATCGGCAAGCCGATTGCGCGATCAACTCTGCATTCAGAGTTTGGCTTTCCATGATGTCCGATCGTTCTACTCACTCTGCAAGGGAGTTGTACTTAAAAGCCCTTACCTCGACAGCATGTTGTCGGGTTTAACTCCTGAACAGCGCGGTGAACTCTCGGTGAGCTACGATCAAAAATTAATGGAGTCCAAAGAGAGTGCGGAGCTCAATGCCTCTAAGAGAATTTGCGCCTTTCGTGACTACAACCGTAAGAACTTAGTTGTTTATCTCACTCAAGGGACTCATTAAGGATCACGGTGGCAGGCTGCCGAGGAACATTCAATGTCTATAAAAGCTTATCTCAGTTTGTCTCGTGTCGATTTGTCTCGTGTTCCTCATTTTGATCTTCGGTCTGGACTGTGCTTTCTTGCTTTTGCTATGGCTCTCCTCGCCGGGGGATCAGCGTCGGCCGAACTGGCGCCTGACTTTTTGCTTGGGTCGCCAGCCGGCGCGCCGAGCGCGAATGCGGTCAATCAGTGGGGACTCCAAATGGACGGCACCGCAAACGTCAACGCTCATCATCAAGTTCGCGTGCTCGACTCAGGAATCGCGGATGTGGAGCAGAGGCTGCGCATGATTGAAAGCGCAACCGACAGCATCTACATCGAAACTTATGCTTTCGATATGGATATCTTCGGTCGCGCGTTGAGTGAAGCGCTCATTAAACAAATTAGATGGAATAAAACTCAAGGCCGAAATCTAAAAGTAAAGCTTCTTGTGGACTATGGAGCCTGGAGAGGCGATACGGGCATGAGTCCTTTGCTCGCAAAACTGCTTCGCGATCATGGAGTCGAAGTTCACTATTTCAATTGCGCGCCTTCCGGAAGTTTATTTTTACGCGATTACCGAAATCATCGTAAGACGTTCACTGTGGACAATGAACAAACAATTGTCGGAGGCAGAAATTTATCAGATGCATATTTTGAATTGAATCCGGAGTTGAGTTTCGTCGACCAAGATCTTTACGTTCGCGGGCCAATCGCCGAAAAAGTAGGGAGCTCTTTTCTCCAATTTTGGACAAGTCGATACTCGTCGATTCCAGCGAAGCCTGCACCGGAAGAAATGAGTTACGTTTATGCAATGCCTGACGAATTGGGACGGTTGAGCGATATCGCCGAGATAAAGCGTGCAAGTCTCCAACAGGATTTTGATAAAGCACAGCGTGAGACGGCCGCATTCTTAGTGCCCGACGCAGACTTTCAAGCAAAAATCGCGGCACTTCGACTGGAAGGCAGACGCCTGCTGGAACTTGAACCATTGATTAATGTAAACGATATGACTTTGATCGCGGATGCTCCAGGCAACAAGAGTTCCGCGCATCACATTGCAGCGTACTTTCATCGTCGACAGGCGAATGCGAAGAAGAGTCTTACTTTTGTGAACTACACTTACATCGAGACAGCAGCGCAAAATGTGACTTTGCGTGAGGCCGTTCGACGGGGACTAAAGATTCAGCTCATGAGCAACGCATCCGTCTCGGCGGGAGACTGGACCGACGCTTGGGAATTGTCGTTTCCGTTCCAGACGTCTCTCTCAAAGCTGGGAGTGAACGTATTTGGTTTTAACGGAACCAATGTTGGCTCGTCCGTTGGCTCGTCTGTCGGATCGCCTGGCGCTGTCGGATCGCCTGGCGCTGTCGGCAGCTCGGGAATCACATCAAACTCAATTGGCACGGTTCAGCCGTTGTCGCAATTGAAGCCCCAGCAAATTGTTTTGCATTCGAAATCGCTCGTCATCGACGAAAAAGATTCTTGGATCGGAACCAACAACACGGATCCTCGTTCTGAAAATATCAATGCCGAAGTTGCATTGGTGGTGAACGAC
>JAYVND010000790.1:0-8818 GCA_043758635.1 Bdellovibrionales bacterium | reverse complement strand
CGTTTTGCGAATGCCGCCAGCGAAATTTTCGGCAGGTGTCCAGCCGAGGTCGCGTTTGATTTTTGTGGCGTCGATGGCGTAACGGCGATCGTGGCCGGGACGATCTTTTACGAACGTGAGCAACTCTTTGTAAGTTGAGCCATTCTTTGGCTTCAACTCTTGCAGCATCTCGAGAATGGTTGAGGCGACTTCGAGGTTCTGTTTTTCGCTGTTGCCACCGATGTTGTAGGTCTCGCCGCTCTTGCCTTTTTCGAAGGCTGCGCGAATGCCGCGGCAGTGATCTTCAACGAACAACCAATCACGCACGTTTTTACCATCGCCGTAGATCGGGATCGCGTTTCCTTTGAGGGCATTGCGAATGATCGTGGGGATGAGCTTCTCGTCGTGCTGGTTCGGGCCGTAATTGTTTGAGCAATTTGTGATGACGGTGTTAAGCCCGAACGTGTGGTGGTAGCTGCGCACGATCATGTCGCTCGAGGCTTTTGATGCCGAATAGGGCGAGTTCGGTGCGTAGGGAGTCTCTTCGGTGAAGGCGCCGGTTGCGCCGAGAGTTCCGTAAACTTCGTCGGTTGAGACATGCAAAAAGCGGTTGTTCTCGCAGCCTGGTTTGTATTCGAAGGGCTTAGTCATCCAGGCGTCGCGAGCAGCTTCAACCAGGTTGAATGTGCCGTTGATGTTGGTCTCGATAAATGCGGCAGGATTTGCGATCGAGTTGTCGACGTGTGATTCGGCGGCAAAATGAATGCCGTCGGTGATCGCGTACTCTTTAAAAATCGTTTTCATCAAGCTTGCGTCGCGGATATCGGCTTTGACAAATTTGTAGCGTGAGTTTTCGTCGAGGTCTTTGACGTAAGCGAGATTGCTCGCATAAGTGAGCGCATCGAGGTTGATTATTTTAGTTTCTAAAGATGGTTTAAAAAACTCTTCGATCGCAACGCGAATGAAGTTGGCGCCGATGAAGCCTGCGCCGCCGGTGACTAAGATGTTTTTTACGGTTGAGTTAGGCATTTTTGCAAACTTTCTCGCCAGTGCGGAATTGCAAGGCCGAAGGTAGATTTAATCAGAGACTTGTCGAGCACCGAATAGTGCGGACGTGCCGCACGGGTTGGATAATCCTTGCTTAAAATCGGCATCACTTTGGTTGGCAGGCCTTTGATTTCAAATATCGCTTTTGCGAAATCATACCAGCTTGTAACGCCTTCGTTTGAGTAGTGGTAGATCTTCGGCATGCCGGGCTTGAGATTGCGAGCAACGGTGACGAGCGCTTGTGCCAGATCGCCGGTGTAAGTTGGAGTGCCGACTTGATCGAAGATTACGTCGAGTGAAGGGCGCGATTCGCGAAGGCGAAGCATGGTTTGAACAAAGTTTTTGCCGTGCTTTGCGTAGACCCATGATGTTCGGATGATGGCGCAGTTGTCGGTCTCGTTCATCAACGCTTTTTCGCCTTTGAGTTTAGATTCGCCGTAGTAGTTAACTGGATCGGTTGAGTCTGACTCAACGTAGGGACGATGGCTTTTGCCGTTGAAGACGTAATCGGTTGAGACGTGAATCACGGGAATACTGAGTTTGTGGCCGGCGTGCCCCAGGTGGGCGAGTGCTGTTGCATTGACCGCTTCGGCTTTTGCTCGATCGTCTTCGGCAGCGTCGACTGCCGTGTAGGCGCCGCAATTGACGATGGCGGTGAGATTTGTGCGCTCGGAGATACGAGCGAGACTAGCAGCGTCTGCGAGATTGAGCTCCGCAGAACTTGCAAAGACTGCCTCACTAGTTGACAGCAGTCCGCGAAGTTCGAGGCCGAGCTGGCCATTAGCACCCGTGACTAAAAGCACATTGAGTCCTTGATATCTCTTAAGTACGGAAGGTTCAGATCTTTGTCTGAGATCAGCATCTTGTCTCGCGACAATGGCCACTCGATTTTGAGATCGGGATCATCGAAGCGGATGCCGCCGTCGTGCTCCTTGGAATAATAATTGTCGCACTTGTATGTGAAAATCGCTGTCTCGCTCAGGCACAAGAAGCCGTGTGCGAAGCCTCGCGGGATCAAGAGCTGGCGGAAATTTTGGTCGTTGAGTTCGACCGAATAGGATTTGCCGAATGTTGGAGAGTCTTCGCGGAGATCGATGGCAACATCGAGGACGGCGCCTTGTGCGACAGACACGAGCTTTGCTTGAGACATCGAGCCAGTTTGAAAATGAAGGCCGCGAAGTGTGCCAAGCGATGATTTGCTTTGGTTG
Organism: Bdellovibrionales bacterium; assembly: GCA_043758635.1. Lineage (GTDB taxonomy): Bacteria > Bdellovibrionota > Bdellovibrionia > Bdellovibrionales > JAMPXM01 > JAYVND01. The sequence goes on along the minus strand of JAYVND010000790.1, from coordinate 6,584 downwards.
TCTTGAACGAAATTGTATTTAAGTCCGGCCGCAACTGCTTTTGAAGCATTGAAGCTTTCGAAAAAGTAGCCTCGAGAATCGCGAAACACAGCCGGCTCAATGACTAACAGATCACGAATGGATGTCTCAATGATTTTCATGAGGCCCCTGGTGCGCCAGGCGAATCAAATACTGGCCGTACGAGTTCTTTTTCATCGGCTCAGCTTGCTCCAGCAATTGCTCTTTTGTGATGTAGCCTTTGCCGAAAGCGATCTCTTCGATGCAGGCGATCTTGAGTCCCTGGCGATGTTCGATTGTCGCAATGAAGTTACTCGCCTCGAGAAGGCTCTCGTGCGTGCCGGTGTCGAGCCATGCTGTCCCACGGCTCAGAATCTCAAGAGAAAGCTGATTCTTGGCAAGGTAGGCCTTATTAACGTCCGTGATTTCAAGTTCACCACGGTCTGACGGTTTGACATTTTTGGCTATCTGAATGACTGAGTTGTCGTAAAAATAGAGGCCGGTCACGGCAAAGTTGGATTTAGGCTTACTTGGTTTTTCCTCGATACTGATGACTTTTTTGTTTGAATCAATTTCTGCAACGCCGTAGCGCTCGGGGTCGTTAACTTGGTAGCCAAAAATTTTTGCGCCCGAAGTAATTTTTGCTGCTGCTTCGAGCTGCCCCGAAATTCCATGTCCGAAAAAAATGTTGTCACCTAAAATGAGACAAACTGTATCTGCGCCAATGAACTCTTCGCCAATAATGAACGCCTGCGCCAAACCTTCTGGCTTTTTCTGCTCTTTATAGGTGATTGAAATCCCAAATTTCGAACCATCACCGAGCAATAAGTTAAAAAGTGGTAGAGCATCAGGCGTCGAAATGACCAGAACTTCTGTGATGCCAGCAAGTACAAGAGTGGATAGTGGATAGTAGATCATCGGCTTGTCAAATATTGGCATCAATTGTTTTGATACAACGTGGGTTGCCGGGTAAAGCCTTGTTCCAGATCCGCCTGCTAGAATAATCCCCTTCATATTTTCCGACCTTTGTGAAGAGTTGAACTTAAAATTAATTGCTCGTGATAGTCGTGTCCACAGCAGAAAAAGCACCGAGATAAATTTCTGCCCCGCGCTCGGGCTCGCCGTCGAAGACTTTCTTCTTTTCGTCTAATACGATGCAGCGTGAGCAGTGAGCTCGAACCGACTCGGGAGAGTGAGTTACAAGCACGATTGTTCGTCCAGATTTATGAATTTCGTGAACTTTTGCTAAGCATTTTGCGGCGAAACCGGCGTCGCCCACTCCGAGAACTTCGTCAAATAGAAGGATGGGAGCATCAAGATGTACTGCGATTGAAAAACCTAGCCGAACCAACATGCCGCTTGAATATTTTTTCACTGGCAAATAAATTTTTTCTCTTAGCTCCGCGAAGTCGATGATCGCATCAACGAGAAGGAGAGTACGTTTCCTTCCATATCCAAGAATAGCCGCATTCAGGAATATATTATCGTAGCCCGAGAGTTCGGGACTAAACCCAGCTCCGAGTTCAAGAAGTGGCGCAATATCTCCGTAGGTTTTTATCGAACCGGAATTAGGTTGATAGATACCTGTGATCAATTTCAAAATAGTGCTTTTACCGACACCATTTCTGCCCATAATTCCAACGAATTCGCCCTTGTAAATTGAAAACGAAATGTCTTCAAGAACATCAAGTCTAATTTTCTTTGTTTCCTGGCGTCGAAAACCGTTTTTGGCAAATTGAATAAGATTTGTCTTAAGGTCCCGGCTTGAGCCAGGCGAGTATGTGAAATGCTTCGATACATGAGTTACTTCGATCGCGATTGAATTAATCATATGACCTCTGGAATTCTATTTCGCTGGTGACGGAAAACTATGTAGCCAGCCGATACCGACAGAATACACCAACCGGTGACCATCAAGGAATACAACTCTGTCGGCCAGGTTTGATAAACTATGACATCATGAAATGAAGCAAAAAGAGTTCCAAATGGATTTGCGTAAAGTAGCCAGTGATACTTTTCAGGAATCATATTTTCGCTATAAACGACCGGAGTTGCGTAGAACCAAATTTGAAGAAAGACTGTAATAATTTGGCGCAGATCGTTAGTGTAGACGACAAGCGCAGACAACAAGAGTGCGAACGAGTAGCAAATTAGGAACAGTGCTCCCAACAGCACTGGTAACAGAAGCAGTGTTGGACTCAATGCCAAGGGAGAGAAAATCAGAATAACGAATACGACAGTAAAAGCGATGAGAAGGTGAACGAATGCAGTAGCTGCACATGCAAGCGGGAATACTTGTAGCGGGAGTGGCACCTTAGTTATAAGCCCTAGATTCGAATTCAATGAATCCATGCCATCCATGAGTGACTGACTTACGAAACTCCATAGCACAGTCCCTGAAACGATAAATAACAAGTAATTTGGAATTTTAATTTTCAGGAAAACTAAAAATACAAAATAATATACGAGTGCATTGCAGATCGGAAGCAAGAGAGACCAAAGGACTCCGATCACAGAAAGTCGATATCGCAATTTGAGATTTCTAGACACTAAATTGTAAACAAGGAATCGGTTGCTCAAACAAAATAGGTCTGAAACAAACATAATAAGTAAGTCAAAAATATTTTTCAAAAGCTATACTTTTCCCTAAATTAAACGACGGTTTTTAATCTCGATACCGAATTTACGATTCATGCTTCTAGCTCTCAGACGGCGATAGAAGCTTAGTGCCAGTCCATCGAGTTTCAAAAATCTGAGGCTAGGAACTAAGTAACGTTTCATAAACTTAAGTGAATGAATTTTTCCCCGTAGCTTCTCGTTGAGGAGTCGTCGATGACTATTGAGTAATTCAATAACTAATGGATTGGCGCTCTCGAGGTTTCTCTGAATAATCAAAGAAGTGGCAACATCTTCGCTGGCCGTTCCGACCCGCTCTCGCAGCTCCATAATATTTGCCTCATAAGCTTTAGTTTTTAAGCCAGAATCGCTCAACAATAGTGTCGAAAAGAGTCGCTCAAAAATAAATGCGCGTAATGACGATTGAATTGCTGGGTCAGCAATTCGGTTCAAAAACCGCGATTCTTCGTCAGTTAGATCTGATTCGATATACTGAAAAATAGGCTCGCAGAATGATATGTAGCTAGCCCAAAACTTCTCATTCCCGACCCAATAGTTACAATAGAGTGTGGTGTTTTCAAGGTTCATCAAACTTTTTATAGAAATTTGATATCCCAATTTATCAAAAATATTCTGGGTAAAGGAGATCAATCCAGGATGGTGCTCTTCGCCCTGACTCCATACATTTTGATGGGTTGCTGCAAGTTCAGGGAACGGATTGACGAAATATACGTCATATCCGGGGTGCTGAGCAATAAAATTTAAAAAATGATGACCACTGAAGCGGGTCTTCGAAGTGAACTTCCACGAAACCCATCCAGTATAATCGGCCGAATTGCATTTTCCATCAAAGAATACATTCCTGAATATCCAATATTCGCACCATTCCGGTCTAGAGTTTATCTCATTCGAATATGGCGTGAAAGCACTATCGAGATATTTTCTTTGAGAGCCAGCATAGAATATTTGAAAAATTTCAATTTTAGATCTGTTATCTAGCTGCATCTAGTTCCACTCGAAATTGAAAGAGCCACGAAAGGATCCGGTTAAAAATCTGATATTGCCATGGAGTTTATCTGAGTTTCAATACCCTGTCCTCAATGCTAATTGGAAATCGACATATGATCGACTTATTGCGCAAGACAATTATGAAGCTGAGAGCGTATTTGGATCACCAATGGAATCTCGCATTTCCAGTGAAGCTCAAGATAACGCTTCGATCTGGAAGTAGAGCGCTGGGCGATAAAGTCTGTATCTTTGCGCATTTCAGTTCGAGCAATACAGTTGACACTTGGGCTCGTCGGTATCTCCAAAGTTTGGCGGGCCTCGGATTTAACGTTATATTCTCTTCGGCGTCACGTGAGCTTGGGAATGAGGATCTGTTGTTTCTCGGAAAGTGGACGTCGCGAGTCTTACTTCGTGAGAATCTTGGGTATGACTTTGGATCGTGGAAAGTTGGTATCGAGAGTATCGAAAATATTGAGAACGTTAGTGAGCTGCTTCTTTGCAATGACAGTGTCTACGGACCGATTACCGATCTGAATGCTATTCTTGCAAGATGTCGTGCGAGTACAGGACCAAGTCTGATCGGACTAACTGAAAGTTTGGAGATACAGAGACATTTGCAAAGTTACTTTATTTATTTTAATCGAGAAGCTGTCGCATTGGATTTTTTCAGCAAATTTTGGAAGCGTGTAGTGCCGCTTCGATATAAAAGTTCGGTCATATCGTGCTATGAGCTAGGATTATCGAAAAACGCCGAAATTGCTGGCGCCAATGTGCATGCAATTTGGTCATACTCAACAGTTCTTTCAACCGGCCTTCCGAAGCTTTCTACAGATTCTCGGACAATCATTGCAGCGCGAAAGTTTGTAGTAAATCCACTACACTTTTTCGCACACCATTTAGTTGCCGAGCTAAGTTATCCTTTTGCAAAAAAAGAGCTAATAGATCGAAACCCTGAAGCGGTACCGGATTCAGAAACTCTTCGAAAAATATTAGATGAGCTGGACGTCAATCGAGGTTGAATCTTCCATTTTTGATTGCGCTTAACTTAGATTCCCAGGTCCAAGCTGAATCACAGATCAAGTTGATGTCATTCAGTAGGGGAGACCATCCTAGTATTTTTTTTATTTTTGAGCTGTCAGCAACGACTGAAACGGAATCACCCGCTCGGCGGGCACAGATGTCGAGGTTAAGTGTTTGTCCACTAGCTTTTTCGACAGCATCGATTACCTGAAAAACTGAATATCCATTTCCGTATCCACAGTTAAATACCTCGGACGCTCCGCCAGAGTCCAAATATTTGAGTGCGAGCGCATGCGCGTTCGCTAGGTCCTCAATATGAATATAGTCGCGTATGCAGGTACCATCTGGGGTAGCATAGTCTGTCCCGAACACTGCTAGTTTTGAACGTTTGCCTGACGCTACTTCACAGGCGACTTTAATTAGCTGAGTCGCTTGAGGAGTCGCTTGCCCAAGATCACCCGACCGATGTGCACCAGCGACATTGAAATATCTCAATATCACCGTTGTCATCGCACTCGCTTGATTAAAAGTTAGATCCTTTAACAGCCATTCAGTCATGAGCTTGCTGCGTCCATATGGATTGACGGGGGCGAGTGGGCTCAATTCAGTTACTGGGTTAGCGTCTGTATCTCCGTACACTGCTGCAGTGGAAGAGAATAGAAACGATTTAACTCCATTACTTAAACAAACTTCAATTAACCTCTTAGAGCATTCGAAATTATTATCATAATATTTTAAAGGAAGGCGAACCGACTCCTCAACAGACGTATGGGCTGCAAAGTGTATCACAGATGTGATGTTAAATTTTTTGATAACGGCTGTTACAAGCTGACGGTCTGAGATATTACCTTCGACCAGCTCGATAGCTGATGGCACCGCCCAGCGATTGCCTGAGTAAAAGTTGTCGAGCCCAATGACGGGGTGACCCTGCTCGATCAGCAATCGAAGTGTGTGAGAGCCGATGTAGCCAGCAGCGCCAGTAACTAATATCATTTACTCCTCATGACTGAGCCGAGGGGCAGGCGCGCAATCGGCTGAAGCATATAAATAACGAGCAGTTTCTTCGAGCATGCGATAAATTGCAAAATTTTCAGATTTTGGATTTTTATGTTTTTGTTGCCAATTGCCACTGTCAATTAGATTTTGTACCTTATAGATCAATTCCGCCGCACCGCTAAAACAAACATAATCCTCGTTTTTGATCAAAATCGAATTTGAGAGTGCTTCGGAAACTACAGTTCTCCCGCATAGTATTGCTTGGGCGACTCTATTTTCGAAATTCAGATAGTCATGATTATGAAGGTTCAAGACGAGCTTCGAACGATTCATCAGCGACCTAGCGTTCTCGTCGTGGAGGCCGTGAGCGATATGGACGAGCGTAAATTTCGTTTTCAAAACGCCTAGTAATTTTTCGCGATGTGGAGTTGATCGGCCGATAAAACAGATGTCAAAATCTGGTTCCGAATTTTCGGGGAAAAATATCGACGAACTTACTGGCAAAGGCCAAAAGAAGATGTTTTTGAATCCAATCTCTCGCATTGTTTTTTCCGAAGCTTCGTCAAAGTGGATAATGAGATCGTAAGGGAGGGCTTTAGCTTGAGAGACTGAGGTGAGACGAAGAAGTTGATCCGGATGTGAACCCCCTGTGCGATCTAGTGGAACTGGCTCACTTGAGTATCCAATCAATGTGATTTTGTTCTCTTTTAACTTGGCGAGAACGGATGGGTAATCCTTCAGCCATTCAGGACGGAATATAATAACGCTTTCGCACTTTAGACGAGCCACTTCAGCTGGAAGATTTAGTAGTGCATCGAGATTGCCCAGGTTCATTTCAAAATGATGATGCTCGCCGCTAAATACTGCATCAGCATAAACTGAACGGAAGTATTCCGCCTGGCCCACGAACATTATCTTGCCGAGTCTGCTGAGTTGGCTTGTTTTTG
>JAYVND010000789.1:0-2821 GCA_043758635.1 Bdellovibrionales bacterium | reverse complement strand
AGTTTCTTCCAAAGAACTGGGAGTGAGCGAAACGATCGTTATCAAGACACTTGTTTTTGAAAAAGAAGATAAGCAGCCGCTCATCGTCCTCATGCATGGCGATAAACAGGTTTCATTGAAAGAGCTCGCGCGACAAATTGGCTGCAAAACCATCACGCCCTGCGAGCCGGAAGTGGCACAGCGCCATTCTGGCTATCAAGTCGGTGGTACCTCACCGTTCGGCCTGCGAAAATCTGTGCCAATTTATCTCGAGTCTACGATCGGTGAACTCGCAGAGATTTTCATCAATGGCGGCAGCCGGGGCCTTTTGGTGAGCCTTAGCGTCAATGAGCTTCTCCGTGTTCTCAAACCCCAGTTGGTCCACGTCGCAAGAACCAAATAGTCTAGTTCAAGAATTCATGGCGGCCAAGCTGTCATTGGTGTCAAGCAAGGTCGATTCACTTGTATCAAGCTCGTTCCGCCGTTAGATTGAAAGCCGATGAAATCATCCATTCGCTCTCGATCGCTCAAGCTTTTAGGTCTCGCCGCGAAACTCGGAAAAGAAGAGCTCGCGCAAAAATTTAAAGAGAAAATTTCAAGTGGCATCGACGAAGTGACTTCGGGTCGCGCGAAGCTGCGCATTGAGCAGGCGAAATTGATTGCGGAGTCACTCTCGCAACTCAAAGGTGCCGCGATGAAGGCTGGCCAGCTCTTGAGCTTGGATGGCGGCGATTATTTTCCGCCCGAGGCCGTCGAAATATTGTCTAAGCTGCAGGGTAAGGCCGATCCTGTAAAATTTGAAATTCTTCGTCAAGTGATGGTCGAAGATCTCGGCCCCGAAAAAGTAGATGAGTTCGAATCACTCGACCCGATCGCGTCAGCCAGTGCGAGCATCGGGCAGGTCCATCGTGCCAAACTTCATGGGCGAGATGTTGCGATTAAAATTCAGTATCCCGGAGTGGGCGATTCAATTGATTCTGATTTAAAAATTCTACGCTCTCTTGCGCAGAGTTTGATTTCGCTTTCGGGTCGCAAGATTAACCTCACTGAACTCTTCGAAGAGCTTGCGACTGTGTTAAAACAGGAGGCCGATTACGATCTCGAGCGCGCGCATATGAAAGAGTACGGCGCACTCCTCGCGTCCTATCCCGATTTCAATTTGCCGGTGCCGGTTGAATCCCATTGCTCTAAGCATGTGCTTACCATGACTTGGATGCCAGGTCTCTCGATTCAAGACTGGCTCAAGCGGATGCCGAGTCGCACAGAGCGCGAGCAAATTGCGCGAAATGTTCTCGATCTCTACTGCAAAGAGTTTTTCGAATGGGGCCTCGTGCAAACCGATCCAAACTACGCAAATTTCTTAATCGAGCCGCGACCCCTTCGGCTTACAGTTCTCGACTTCGGCGCAACCCTGCGGTACCCGGCCGAGTTCCGTAACCGCTACATCGAAATGCTCCGCGACGTTGGTTCACTCAACGCTCAGAAGGTGATTGATAGCTCGATTCGTTTTGGGGTGCTTGATCCGCGCGAATCGCCGGAGAGCCAGGCGCTGTTCGGCGAGTTTATTTTGATGTCGGTTGAGCCGTTTCAACCGTCGAAGCAGCCGTTTAAATTCAAAGATGATGACTTTGCACGTCGCTCACGAGAACTTGGACAAAAATTTTCGCAGTCATTGAAGTATTCCGCGCCACCGCGAGAGATAATCTTTCTCCACCGCAAGCTTGCCGGGATCTTCACCCTTCTCAAAAAATTGGATGTCCAGCTTGACATCCAGCCGTACTGGCAAAAAATGGTCGGGACTGAAATCGCTTGAAGCATTGCGGCATCACTTTCTATCGACTGGAGCTGGAATTTCGGCCCAAACTTCGCAAGCTCGTCCTAAGGGTTCTCTCGCTCTCATTTTGACCGGACTTCTTGAAATCGACACATTGAACGGGTTGAGCGTGCAGCTCTAAACACATCAACCAGTTCCTATTTGAAATTTTAGTTGTCGGCCTCATCTTGTGTTATGTACAGCGTGTACACGCCGAGGGAGGCCAGTCCATGAATTCATTCGAAATCAATATCAATATCGACGCAAAGATCATCTCTAATATAATGCTTCCAAAATCGTCAGGCCCGCTTGGTATCAACGCAGATTCAGAATCTGCGCTTTACGCATCGTCGCAGGGCTCACGAGCTTCAGCAATTGCTGGCAAAATGTTAATCGCTGCTAGCATTGCGATTGGCACGCTGGTTCCTTCAATGGCAAATGCTGCAGGCGTTTTTGTTCGCGAGACTCGCGGTACTACGGCGCAGACGCCAAGCTCGATCGACATCACCGATATGGTGAAAAGCGCTGTCGAATCGATGCCAGAGCATCAACTGGTTGAAAGCGAAGCGAATGCAGATTTTGTCTTACGACCACGCATCATGAACCGCACAAATGGTTTGATGCTTCACATTGACCGCTACCGCGGAGAAACTCTTCTTTCTTCAAGCGAAGAGGCTTTGCCGAAAGTGGAAAGTGATCAAGACGGCGCTTACTACGTTGTGAACAACTCTTTCAAAGGAGGAGATCTCCCAACATCTACTGTAGCAAGTGATCGGACACAGACTCCGACCAACGGTGAAGGAGCGACGCAAGTGCGCGGTGATCAAAGTTCTCCCACTGGCGCGGCTCACACAGGCGAAATGGCACGCACAACCGGGCAGGATGCAGGCAGCAAGGTGGGTCAGCAGATGAATCAGGAAACTGCTCAGATGCCTGATCAAACCCGCCGCCAGACGGGTGAACAAAATTCGGAAACTCGTTCGATTACGGCGAGCGACACTCAAAGAAACACAAATCGAGTTCCTGCAG
>JAYVND010000788.1:0-8824 GCA_043758635.1 Bdellovibrionales bacterium | reverse complement strand
TGAGGGTATCGCTTCGGCATTTTTTTGAGGAATCGCGACCGAGATCGAAATTTCTTCTTCATGAATCGAAGGATTAAAACCTGAAACGTCAGAATTTGATTTCGCGACAACGCCCTCTTTACGAGCAATGGCTTCGCGCGAACTCTGAGTTCTAAAATTCATTTCATCGGGAATAGGCGTGAGCTCTTCCTGAAATGTGCCGTCACTCCAATCGGCATCGTCATCACCTTGTCCAATCCGCTTGAAACCTGGCGAGGTGACGGAGCCAAGGATATCTTCTCCCTCTGCCTCGGCAGGCGCGCGGTCTTTCGATGCTTCTCTTACAATTTTTTGCACCGGTGGATCAAACTGCAATACGCTCGCTTGCGGATCGGAAAATTTCGGCGAAGGCGTGTTGATCGCCTCTTGTTCCCAAGATGGCGTCGGAACAGTCGCAATGATTTTCGCAATTTCTTCGGCATCGCGATCCGAGCGTCGGCGATCGAATTCTGCTAAATTTCCGATTCGGACCCAGCGCTGAAAGCCCGGTTTCCATGCAAACTGAGCATATTCAATTTCACCGGTGCCGAGTTTTGCCAAAACAAATTCTTTCGTAAACGGCCCGATTTGTTCAAATCGCTCGCCCGACCTTCTTAAAATCACCCACTCGTCGGCCGCGCTGAGTGCGGCGATTGATTGCGGCTGTAAACTCTTCGAAACTTTCGCAGTTTGAGCAATAGCCGCCTGAAGCTTGGCCTGCTGCACTTTTTTGCGTTCAGTGGCGGAATCACCACCAAGCTCTCTGCCGTTCTCTTTGGCAATCTCTTTACCAACATCTTTGACTGACTCTTTTGCTGACTCTTTTGCTGACTCTTTAGCCAACTCAAGTGACCGTGCTTCGGCTGCTTTTTTTAGAAGAGCGATCTCGGCGCGTGCACGCCGTTCCGCTTCTGCGATTTGTTGATTTTTAAAATGATGAAACGCATCCCGGAACTGCGGGATTTCGCCAATCGTGAGCCATGCGGCAGAACCTTCCTCGAACACAAGGTCAACGAGATTCAAGCGCTCTGCTTTCAATGCCTCTAAAACATCGTTTTCACCGACCGGTCCTTCCGCTTTTCCCCCGGTGCTGAAATACCAATTGGCCACTAAAGCCTCTCCTTCTTGGATTTGCTTCTCTCTAATGAACTCTCATCAAACGTTCCGAGCTTTTGCTGCAAAAACAAGAGAATCTCGTCGAAGCCTTCTCTTGAAAAATTAAACTCGCTTGCGCGACCATTCTTTTTTTTCATCGATTGAATTCTCGATTTTTTAAATCCCAATTCCGGCTCGATTGCACTCGATCCCATCTTCTTCGGTCGTTTCTGCAAAAATCTTTTGTCCGCGTGATTGGCATTTTCCAAAGTCGACCCGCTCATTGTCAAATCTCCTGCACTTCGGTCTATTTCGCCAGGATTGTTCGACTCGATATCGAGTTGAAGTAAGTCGAGCAATTCCGACAACTCAAGTTTACGAGACCTCAGTGCCAGGTACAATCTTTCTCCCAACATTGCGCCGAGAATCCTTGCCGCTTCTAAGTAGCTTGACCTACGTCTCGGTTTAAACTTCAGAGGACGTCTGCGACCCTCTTGCAAAAAGATCAACTCGCTCATACGTTCGTCGAGCACGAGTTTAAGTATGTCCTTTTGGGTCTCGCTCGCGACTGGGAGCTGGGCTTGGAGATCGCGGAGAGAATCTGCCACGCGCTTGTGATTGATGAGCTTGGAGGAGAAAAAACCGACGGCCTCCTGCCAGATCAGTGCATGGAAATCGCCCGGAAAATTCCAAATCGGTCTTCGTCGCCGCGTGAGCTTTGAATGCAAATATTGTCCCGCCAAATATGCTGCATGATTGACGGTCGGGTGCGCCAGGTAGCCGATGCCATTGGAGGGGATCAGAAAACTCCGATGATTTGAAATCATCTCATGAACGAGGGCTTGATCTGCCTTGTTCAGAGCCTTCTTTAAGTATTTCCAAAGCCGCTCATCCTCAGAGCCGTAGATCGAGATATCATTAAACTTAATATGTTTGATATTGAGTTTAAAATCGGAAGCCAGAACTTTCGCTATGGAAGTCACATGATCGGTGGGGTCAAAATCCGGCTCACTCTCAAACTCACCCTCGTCATCACCGTCACCATCGCGATCATCGTCTTGATCCCAACCGTCGAGATCCAGATCGCCGGTTTGCTCTAAAAAGAGGAGGTAGCTTTGCCACTGGACCCACGGGGGCGACGTGAGCGCGCAGAACAGATTGCGTCCAAGCTTCACGAGATCTGTCGTCTGTTCAAGATCTTGGCGCGCCAATTGAAAGTAAATTCGAGAGGAGTTGATGTAGAGAGTGACGCTCTCGACCGTGCGGCGCATTCGCTTCTCGAGTGCATTGGGCAAATGCTCTTTTGCTAAATGCAATTCCCCATAAATCACGTAAACGAGGGGTGTCTTTAAGAGTTCGACCGACTTCGGTGAGTTCTGCGAGTCTGATCCGTTCAATAGCCCTTCGATGATTTTTGCTGCAAAACGATCCCTCTGTTTGAGCGTTTGGCCCGGGTGATTGAGGGCTACGATTCGAACTCGATTTTTTTGCGCAAACTCCAAAAGCGGCCGATAATTTTCAAATGGAAATCCCCAGTTCCGACTCCAATCGACGGCTAGCGGCAGCTGATCAATCGAAAGCTTTCCAGACAGAAAACGGTCCAGATAAACCTGACAACTTTGAGGAAATGCTTCGAGAGCTAAAACAATCGGGCGATCCAACTCTAAACTTCTTAAAATGCGAAGATGTGTCCGCTGAGCTTGGCCGAGCGCGGGGAAATCACCGCCAAAAAATATTTCAGCGCTCGCAATGGCTTCGATCAAATCGGGCTTTGTCGCAACCGCGAAGCGGCGAGCCAGCTCGCGATCATGTGCTTTTCGGTAATCCAAAACTTCTCGCGGCTCCGGCCCGAGGCGAGCCCTCACCTGCGCCTGTGTTCGGCGCAAAAGAGCCTTCCGCGAGCGAAGCCAGGCCTGGCGGATATTTTGCCCCGGCATCGGTCGAGCCGGTTTGTTTGCTTTCGCCGGTTTGTTTGCTTTCGCCGGTTTGCTTGCTTTCGCCGGTTTGCTTGCAATCACGAGTCGCTTTGCTTTCAGTGTAGAATTAGTTTCGGAGCCCAGTTAAACACCTCGTGCGTCATCTCTTGCATTCATTTCATGAATTCGCTGTAATTGCCCGTGATGACACAAATAAAAGATTCGTCCAACACCGCGTCCAATTCCTTAAGTTCATCCACCGATTCTCGTGGCCCGCGTTTTTCGGCGAAGGCTCAATCCATCGCTCTGTGGGCGGCGGCAATTGCCACCTTCATCGCCGTCGGAGTTCACGCTTACTTGGCATCTCACCATTTCGATTTGAAATTCGGTGAAGTGAACACTCATAGTCTGTGCAACATCAACGCGACATTCAACTGTGAAGCCGCGTCGGCTAGTAAATTTGCCGAGTTTTTAGGTGTGCCGATGGCCGTTTGGGGTGCGTTTACAAATATAGCACTTCTCGCACTCATCATTTTTCAACCGCTCTCTGAGGCAGAAAAATATCCGGCGACCCGTCGCAACCTCCTCCTGCTTTCCGGTTTTGTCGCTCTCATGTCACTCATCATGGGAAGCATCAGCATCTTTTTGCTCTCGGTATTTTGCCCGGGCTGCATGCTCACCTACATACTCTCATTCATTACATTCTTTGGGCTTTGGGCCGGCTTACCGGTTGCAGTTTTAAGTCGCCATTCACCGGCCGCTTCATTCTCGCTCAAAGATTTTGCTCCTCTCGCATTTGCTGCAGTTTTCGTCGGTCTCGGCGGAATGATTTCGACTGATCAAATAAAAACAAGCTACGGCGCCGATCGTCTCACGAAGATGATTCCCGATGCGATTGCTGGCTGGGAACAAGCGGCAGCTCACCCGATCGTGATGATCGAACCCCTCACCAACGGCGTACTGCCAGCCAGTGCAAAGATGACAATTTCTGAGTTTGCTGATTATCGCTGCCCACATTGCAAGCACGTGGCGCCAGTCATGAAGGCATTTATCGCCTCGCACCCGAATGCTCGCCTCGAGTTTCAAGCTTGGCCTCTCGATGGAGAATGCAATACGGCGATGAACCAGACCAACGGCGCGTCGTGCATGCTCGCGCGAATTGTTTATTGCGCGCAGAAAACTGGCGGCAATGATGCCGGCTGGCGCGCAAGCGAATATGTTTATGACACTCAAGAAAATTACTTCAGCGGAAATGATGCCATTCACTCGGCAATTCCAACGATTGCCGGCAAAGCCGGCGTGAATGCTTCAGCTCTCACCGCCTGCGCCGATAGCCCTGACACCAAAACAATGGTGAGCAAGCAGTCGGCAATTGGGACGGCGCTCAATCTCCAAGGTACACCCGGAATTTTTGTAAATGGCAAAGAAGTGCCTGGCGGAATGGGACAATCAATGCCGGTTCTCGAGGCGATCTACGATCGAATTGTGGCTCAATAAAGCTCAGTAAATATCAATGAAGCTTAGTTATTTGCTATATCTCGCAACTTGCAAGACGAACAGAAAATAAATCTTCAAGCGAGTCGGATTGGTAACGAGTGATTCAGCCACGAGCGGGCCGGACTGCTTGCGAGTGAGTCCGACGATGAGTGAGCGGCTCTTTAAAACCCGAGCTTGTCGAAAATCAAATTCGTGAAACTACCGAACGCACTGTCGAGCAGCACATCAGCAGCGCCAACGACTCCGCGGGTGAGCTCCATACAGACTCCGACCGCCATCATTGCAAAAGTGCAGTAGACGACGGCTTTCAAAACCCAAACCGTTGAGCGAACGTCGTCCATTTTTATTTCAACGTAAAGTGCTTCCATCTTCGCAAGCGTGACCTTCAACTGTTCAAAGTGCCCCATCGCCCGATCATAGAGAGCTTGCTGTTTGGACATCGTCAAACTATCAAGACCTGGAAATGAGCGCTTTGCTTTTATGGCCTGAATCAGTTCCTTACAGTGTGAGACATATCTCTCGGATCTAACTCGATATTCCGGAAAATCTTTTTTACTATCCACGTAACTGTCAATCTCTCTCGTCGCACGGCTGTAGTTTTCATTCGCGATGAGCGAGAGGATTGAATTGCGAAGGCCATCAGTGGGGCCCTCGATCGACCCACGGGTCATGCGATCACCCAGACGCGAATGAATCTCTCGGTCTTTCTGAATTTCTGCCTGTTTGATTGCTAGATCGATTTTCGCCATGCTTACCGTTTCGGCTCGAAGGTCGAGCGACTCAATCCTTAAAGCCAGGTCTCTGGTTAAGACTAGATCTTGGACGAGGCTCCAGAAGCCATTCGTTGGATTTTTTGACAGCCTGGTTCTTAGTTTGAGACACTTTATAATTAAAGCTCGAGACGAAAATTAGAATGATTTGGAGACAAGCATGGACGCTGACTCTTTTGACTACGAAGATGAAATGACAAGTGTTCAGCTCAATTCAAAACACGTGGTACTTCCAAACGAAGTCCCGCGGCCACCTGATTTTTCGTCTCTGCCTCCGTCTATTCTTCATTCGGGAACGGTTGAAACGTTGCTTGCTCTCAATGATGATTTGATGGCCCGACTTAAAATCAATATCCGCCGCAACAGCGTTCTTGAAGGCCAACTACTTGAGTTTGAAAAGATGCAAAATGATCTCGGCCGACAAAATCAGAGTCTCGCGCAGCAATTAGAGCTGATTCAAGAAAAAGGTCAGAGAACAGACCAACTCAATTTTCGGGTGGCGCGTCTTGAAGAAGAAAAAAGACAACTCAATTTGCGCATTCGTCTCGCAGCAAAGTTCAAACGCCGCGTTTTGCGGTGGATTAAACCAAGTTTGCAAAAGAAGGTTCAAACCGAACAAAAACTTCGTGAAATTCAAGCAGTGCTCGAAAATCGCGAAGCTCAACTCGGTGACACTCGCCAACGTATGCTCGAGGCCGTCACGCATATCCAAAATCTTGACAAAATCACCTCAAAAGATCAGGCGCGCATTGTTGAGCAATACGAAGCAAAGCAAAGGGTGTTAGAAAAAGAACTTGAACACGCGGTATCGGATTTGAGAAATTTTAGAGAAAAAGCTCAGCGCGTTGACCAGGCGACGAATGCCCAGGCGAGTGCGGAGAATCACGCAATTTTACTCGAGCGCCGCAATCAAGAGCTCGATGCCCGTTTGCAAAAACAAGTTGTCCAGGTCCAGACTGAGTGCGGCCAGTATCGTCAGGAAGCGAAACAACTGGCGATTGAAAATCTAGAAGTGAATCGCGCGCTCAGCGAAAAACTTACGGTGATCGAGAGCCAAACGATTTTGCTCGAGCGGGTGCAAGATCAGTTCGAGAGCCTCCAGGCACTTTATCTCGAATCGCAAAAGCGCCTCGAAGCTTCGCGGCTGAATCAGGACAACCTCAATCGCCTCAATCAGGAACTCTCGAAACAGCTCAAAAACCAGTTGGTTCCAGACCAAGTGATAGATGTCGCGTCGACCACTGTTCACCGCGGGGCACGTTTCGATCTCTAACTTTTTCTCGAGGACTGACCAAAGACCAAACTCGCGGGCGGCGCGGACGCTTCTCGCCACTTGAAACCACTCGATTTTTCTTGAGTTTTTCCGATACAAAGTCATGTCGTTTTTGAAACAGCTTAGAAAAACCACCTTGCGCTTTCTCATCTCGCCATTTTTCATTGGCCTTATGGTGACAGCGTTCATTACGTTCATTGCCTCCGATTATTACGCAGAAACATCTCTTGTCGGAGAGCACCAGCTTCATCCACTCAATGCCTACATCTCTGATATTCATCAGCGCACAATTGGTTGGCGCATGAAGAACCGCGGGCCAATTCCCGGCGATCCACGAGTCGCGATCTTGGCTATTGACGATCAATCGGTTGAACTTGAAGGAAGATGGCCCTGGTCTCGCGAAAAAATGGCAAATCTTGTTAGCCGCACTATTGAAGACGGAGCTAAATCGATTTCATTTGATATTGTTTTCTCTGAGGACGACAATTCCTCTGCAGGGCCCGCGCTGAGTCGGCTTAAGAGAAATCTCTCTCAGCAAAATAGCCTTGCGCCCAACGTCGATGCGCTGCTGACAAAAGAAATATCTGAGCAAAACGGTGACGATCGATTTGCCGAAGTGATCGGAAAAACCAACGATCACCTGATTCTCGGAGCTTTCTCGGATCCGTTCACGGCCTACCACCAACATGAAACGCCTCTCACCGATCTTTGCCTTTCCGCGCTTTTTTCGCGCACCTACCAGAGCTTTTACTGGCGCAAAGAGGCGATCCGGATCGACGTAAAAGATTCGAGCGATTCCAAAAAACAATTACCAGCTGTTTTTCGAAAATCAATTTCCGATTATGTTACAGCAAGCGAGTTTCAAGAGTCTAGCGCATGGTTCACTGAAAACCGAACTAAATCAGATCAATTAACTCAAGCCTTAGCTGAGATCGGAAACCCATTTCCAACTGAGGCTTACCCAGGCCTTGCCACGCTTTGGATCAATGAGAGCTTTGACACCACGATCGAACTGCTGCAGCAGCTCAAGCCTGAACTCGCGAGTCGTGAGAACGTGACGAAGCTATTTACCCGTTTCAACTCAGTCTTCTCAAAAAAAGAAAAAGCCGAGCTTGGCCTGCGAATTCGCAATGTGGACGCGCGGTACTGCGCAAGCTTTATGACTGACCATGACGAGTTGTGGAGTCTGAAAAATTACGAAGAAATTTGGGGCAAAGATAAAACTTCAGAAGATAATTTTCGAGCTATTGGATGGCCCGGAATTTGGGATGAATTTCAAAAGCAGCATCCAGAATTCAATGCCACCACACTCGCCCAAGCTCGCGACGGTTGGATGAAAAATGAGCTCATCAACTCCCTCCCTTCGGTTGGACGTTGGTGGACGAATATCCCACTGCTTGGCAATCAAACAATGCATAGCGGAACGTTCGATACCACTCTAGATTCGGATGGCACGATTCGTCGTGCCCCACTCGTTAAACGGCTCGGGGACATTTACGTCCCGTCGCTCGCATTAAAAACATTTATGCTCGATCAGAACTTGCATCTCGAGCTCGACTTCAAAAGCACCGAGGGCAGAATCTCCGTTCAAAAGGATGCAAACTCAAAATATTTACAACACGTGAAGCTACTCGACGATAAGGAGAAGCTTGCATTTGAAATTCCAGCCGACACAGCTGGAAACACGATGATCAACTATTCGGGCCCTGAGGCGATGTTTGCTTACATCAGCGCCGCCGATATTCTCAACGATTCGACAGAATTAACGGTCTTTCAAAAGATCATCGACCCTCAGTCGCATCATTTGATTCCATCGACTAAGAAAGTCAAAAAAACCGAATTTCTCAAAGACAAACTTCTTTTCCTTGGTGCGACCGCGAAGGGCGTATTTGACTTGCGAGTTATTCCTTTTGATGAAAACTATCCGGGAGTGGAGACCCACGCCAACCTACTCTCCAATCTTTTAACGGAAGCCGCGCGGGCTCGCGGAAAAGCCAATAGCTATCCAGGCTTTTTGCGCACTTCTCCCAATGAGACTGCCACGATGCTCATGACGATGGCGGTTCTCGGCGTTTTGCTCGCGTTTTTACTAAGTCATCTCGCATCGGTCGCGGGACTGTTTACAGCTGTGGCTTTCGGTGCAATCGTTTATGCTGTCGATAACTTTTATTTTTTCCAACACGGCCTCGTTATCACGTCGATTTTTCCGATGGCAATTGTTCTTGGCAACTTTGTGGCACTCACGTTCTACAAGT
>JAYVND010000787.1:0-2829 GCA_043758635.1 Bdellovibrionales bacterium | reverse complement strand
GATACACGTTTGATTTCGGCGGACTCTTTAGCAATCGCACGCTTCTTGAAAACCTCACGCTCCCACTCGTGTATCATAAAATTTGTGATCAAGAGCAGGCGGAAAATCATGTTCGCAATTTGGCCAATCGGTTTCGCTTTATGCCTCAACTAGCACAGCGCCCAGCCACTGTTTCGGGTGGCCTCCGCAAACTTGTCTGCATGCTGCGCGCGACTTTGCTCTCGCCAGAGTTGCTCATCATGGACGACCCTTTTACGGCACTCGATCCATCATCGGCAAAGTCGCTAATTGATTTAATTAAAGAGATGCGCAGTGCTGGCACGTTGAAACATGTTTATTTAACAAGTCGTGATGAGAGCTGGGTCGAGAAGCTCGACCCAGAACTTCTGGTTATTGAACACGGCTTTGTCAGTCACTTGGGGTCAATGTCGAATGGCTTCGCTCCCACGGCTCTCAATCCGCCCGGTACGGAGGCTCCGCTGACTCAACTAAATCAATTTAAAAAGATGCGCAAGAATGAGACGGGTGATGCCGCATGAAAACAAAATTTAACAAGTTCGAACGGGTCGCCGGGATTTTTGTGCTTTCGGCCGTGATTGGCGGACTCACGTTGTCCGTGGGAGTTGGAATTAAGCGCGGATGGTTTGAAAAGCGCGTGACGTTTCTGACAGCGCTTGAAAATGCCGATGGCATTCGTGAAGGCACTCCAATTCAAATGGCGGGACTAAGAGCTGGCGAAGTCACCGATGTGGAACTTCAATCGGGCGGCGCAATTCACGTGAAATTTGAGATTTCGCAGAAGTTTCGAGAGCACTTGCGAGAGGATTCGATCCTTCGCGTGATGCGGCCGTTTCTGATCGGCGAAAAAGTTTTGGATATATCGCTCGGAACAGATGAGACGAAAATGATTGCGAAAAACGGCGAAGTGAAGTCGGTGTCGTCGATGGATATCATGGATCTCTTCAACGGTCGTACACTGGGGCCGCAGCTCGCCGTTCTCGGAAAAATGAGTGAAAATCTCCGTTTTGTTGCTGAGGCTTTTGCAGACCCATCACGCACGCGCGCCTTTGTTACACTCTTTGATGAATTGACTCCGTTGGCTCGAAACATGAACGGGATGTCCAAAGAGGCGATGGGTTTACTTAAAACTGTAAACCACGACAAAGAGCTCGTGCGCACGATTCACAATTTGACGATGTTAACGGATCAGGTGAATCAAATGCTCCCGGTCTTCCAAAAAGAATCGCCAGCACTTGCACAGGATCTTGCAAAGATTGCTCGCAACACAGCGCTCCTCACCGACGAACTTCAAAGAACCATGCCGGTCATTGCGGGAATTGCACCCGAGATTCCGCACGCCACCCAGCGAGCGCTCGAAGCTTTAGATGAGACAGTCGTGACGCTTAAAGCTTTGCAAAAATCATTTTTACTGCGTGGAAGTGTAAAAGATGTTCGCGACGAAGAAGCTGCGCGAGAGATGCAGCGACTTCCGGCTTCGACCAACCCAGACGAATCGAAAAAAGGTGTGAAATGAATTTGCGTCCAGAGAACGAAGAGCAATTCCCGAATCCACTCGTATTTGATGGTGAAACTCTCGGCCTTTCACTCCGTGAACTCGGGGTCGACATCGTTCATGCTGACACGACCGATATTATGAGTCGGTGGTTTCATTCTGTTCAGGACGCAGATCTTTTTATCTACTCCGATAGTCAACAGCGTCTGCTCAAATTACAAATTTGCTTTTTTGGCCAAGTGGTTGAGTGGAACCCGATCGACGGCACTCGCACTGGCTTGATCATTGAAATGGAGAACTCTGGCGCCGCTATTTCGGGGGGGCATGACGCGAGCGAAGAGGAAGTCACCGAGACGATCCAATTTGACAGCCGTGCGCAGTCGGGCGTGATCACGCAGGCGATGGCGATCTTGAAGCACGTCACATACCTGAGCGAAGAAGAGCGGAGCTTATACTGCTACAATCTTACGCAGTCCCCCCGACTTCATAAGCATGCTCGCGAACGTGCGCTGAAAACCTGGGCTCCGAAGGCCGATGAGATCTCTTCTTTGCAGCGACCCAAGTTCTGGAAACGCTTGAAAACCTGGGTTCTGGGCTAATAAGTATTTGGCTCGGCAGAGCGGGCCGCCAGTCGGGAGCCAGGTCGCGAGTTAAGTCGCGGGTCGAGTCGCGGGTCGAGTATGGACTGAGAAGTGACCTTGTCAAAGACCACTTCTCAGCGCAATACTCGTTTGGCATGCTCACATGGGATCTCTTTAAACATTATCTGCTCTCTCGCCGCGCTGGAGCGCTCATACGCACGGTCGCTTGGCTCTGTATGGCAGGCGTCGCAATTGGCGTAATGGCACTTGTCGTTGTGATCAGCGTGATGAACGGTTTCAATGCGCAGATTCGAAATCGCCTGCTTGCAGTTGAACCGCACCTGGTTGTGAACTTACCGAACATCAAACAAGCTGATGATTTGGTCTCGACTGAGATTTACAAATTCCTCGAAACTCAGAGGAAGGTTCAAACACAACTCTACGAAAGCCAGGACGTGATCGTACGCACAGTTGACGGGCTTTTTGGCGGTGCCGTCGCCAGAGGTGTTGAGCCTGCATCATTGCGCTATATCTTAGAAGAAACTCGCAAAGACACATCTCCCTCCTCGAAGCCCGGAAAGGGCTTTTATACACCGCCGATCAGCGAAGAGAGCACGCATCTTGGCCCAAATGAAATCCTCGTCGGCATTGAACTTGCGCGGAGCCTTGGGGTTTTTGAAGGCGACAAACTCACGGTCATTCCGCCGGAGTCGCTGCTCTTGCCTCCGGGCGAAG
>JAYVND010000786.1:0-2834 GCA_043758635.1 Bdellovibrionales bacterium | reverse complement strand
CAAGCCCAACTCTAGCACCAGATGCCGGATTGTTGATTTTCGGCAGCCATCATCCAGCAAACCTGTACGGGGTCTACGATCCAAGTTTAGCGCCTGGTGCTACGGATAAAACGGTATCAGAAGGATCTTTGCGATGGACGCTCGATCTTGCCCAACCCAGTCCATTTGATATAATGGGTAGCGGAATAGCGATTCGTTCCGCACCACCTGAGTCCTTTAAAGTTTGGATCGGATGTGGTTATAATCAGATCTGCGCGCTTGATCCACCCAGTGGACGAATATTGCAGAAAATTGACGTCGCGGGTCCCGTGTCCGGCGTGCCGGCCGTATTTGACGGAAGCTTATTTGTCTCGGTGAATGAGGGACCTTTGACTAAACTTTCCACTTCACTGAAAAGATAAGATGAAAAGATAAGAAACTTGAGCAAACAGTTCGACTTCAGACTAAACGCATAATCACTCAAGCGGATTTAAATTTTTCATTTCGAGAGCGCGAGGAGTTTTTGATGGACACTCGGAATTCAACAACGAACTTTGGTGTTACATATTTTGAAAGTGGCGTGGTCAACAAAGCAGTCGCTGCCGAAACCGACCTCTACTACTATGAAACGTTTGCCGGCCGTCATGAGATTCAGATTTCGAGAGGCGACTGTTTGTATTGGATTTCAAGCGACATGACGACAGCGCATTTGACGCGTGGACCAGCTCGTATTCAGAGTTTGTTGTTCGCCACTTTAGTCAGAGGCTTCGCACCCGAAAATAAATCATCGACGATCGTCAACGGAACAAATCTTCCCTACATCAATGGATGCTCAACTAAACAGGTTTTTCCACCTGAACGACCCGGTGACCCGACGATGCAGATGTTGCACATGCCTCCGCAAACTTCAGAGCAGTCCCATCACATTCACTCGACGGTGAGATCGGTCTTCGTGCTAGCAGGGGAAGGTCAAAGTATTGTTGGGCTCGGAAGCCGTGTTACGAGAACACCGCTGAAACCTGGAATGATTTGTATTCTTGAAAAAATGTGCCCTCACCATTTTCAAACAGATAATTCGAGTTTAGTCGTTTTACCCGTTCATATCTGGAGTACAATTCATGGTCTGGAAAACAATCATCCGATGTTTAACGGAACTTTCGTTGTCGGGTGACTTTGATCCAATTTTGAATCCCTGATAAGTTATATTATGTTACAGTAAGACCTTAGTTGAGCGCGAGTCTCGATTCACGAAGTTTGGCGAAGCTTAAGCTTTTCCAAATCTAGGATCCAAATACCGCCGTTTCTCGCGAAAAAAACCGAATCATTTCCCTGAATCCTGAAGCACCCCAGCCGGACTGACGCAAGCCTCCGGATGCAACGCTCTGATCGTCTAAGTTTTGTCCCTTCTCAGGATCTGGATTCAAAAGAACGGTCTCGACATCCAGCTTTTCACCAACCCGCTGAGCCTTCTCTGAATCATCGCAAAATACGTAGCCGATACGTCCATAAGGAGATGTTCCAGCGTGTTTAATAACGTCGTGAAGATACTTAAACGAGGTGATTGTCACAATCGGCCCGGTGATCTCTTCTTGTTGAATGGTCGAGCAATAAGTCAGATCAAAAAGAGCCTCTGGTTGCACGAAATAACCCTGATTCGGGAGCTCAGCGAGCGCAGTGTTGAGAAGCTTGGCGCGCTCTGATTTTGCGCCCGAAACAATCGTTTTTAACTTGGCTCGAATCTCAGCGGTTGGAACTGGCCCAAGGTCAGTTCCAGATTCAATGGGGGAGCCGAGCTTGATTTTTTCGAGCGCTCGGTTGAATGCCGCTAAATAATCTTTGTATACGGACTCGTGAAAAAAAATCCTTGATCCGCGCTTTGCTCCGGTCTCACGAATGCAAAGATCCATCAGCTTTGGAATGACAAGATCGACCTGAGTTTCTTGAAATACCAAGACTGGATTTCGCGAGCTGAGTGAAAAATGAAAACGCTTAAAACTCTCGCTCGCAGCTTTTTGAATCAGAATCGCCGTCGACGTTTGACCAGTAAAGCTTAAGGTGTGAATACCGGGATGTATCACAAGAGCATTGCCGACCTTCTCCCCTTTTCCTTGAAGAACCTGGACCCACGCGGCCGTCCACTGACTTTTTCCGATGCTTGCCTCCGGCGCCCCCTCAGGATTGTAAGTTTTAGGAATGGCGTCAATTCCAGCACTCGAATCAACTTTCAAGCAGAGATCTCTAATGCATTCTGCAAGGCATAGAGTGGTACGCGGCGCCAGACTCGAACCTTTAATGATCACCATATTACCGGCAATCAGCGCGGGCAAAAGCTTCGCCAAAATAGTTTCAAATGCATCCATTCGAGGCGTGATGATCGCGACGACTCCAAGTGGTGCCAAAACACTTCGGCGAACCAGTTCAGATTCGGCATTTGATTCGAGCGAGTGCGCGGCTTGCGCGTAAGATCCGTCAAGCTCTGCCGCCAAATGTTTTTGCGCGAGCATCAAGACGTGCGCACACGAACGTTTTGCGAGCGCTAAACTCGCGCCTTGCTCGAGCGAGAGCGCAACTGTAAAATCGGCGATGCGTGACTCAATCTTTGAAAGAAAATGCGAGATTTCAGCCAATCTCTCTCGCCGTTCAATTTTTGCGAATAACACATTGGCCTGATTGGCAGCCTGCAATGCGCGCACGGCATCCATAAAATCAGAGTCGGCCGTCTCTCCGACTTGAGATTCAGAGACCGAGTCAAAATAAGGAATATATTGACCGTTCACAGGTGGAGCAAAAGCACCGGCAATTAAATTCTGGTATCGAGTCATCTTATCCCCCAACCACGTTTTCTACGGCGGCAC
>JAYVND010000785.1:0-2835 GCA_043758635.1 Bdellovibrionales bacterium | reverse complement strand
AGTGACCTCGACCATAGAGAGAGTCAGAGACAACGCAAAGAAGATCGATGTGAAGCCAAAGGCAATCATCAACGCAAAGATGAAATCGAGAGTGAGAATCCCGCGTTCATTTTTTAAAATGTTTTGCGCCCCCGCGCGTTCCATCTGGCCCCTTAGAATCAAGTTGTTTCTCCCTGGTTTGTCGCTCTTCGCTTGAACATACCTGGGTTGTTGGCTTTTGAATTTGTACCTTGTTTCACCCACACACCATCTTCAATCATTCCTTGGACCACGGCCCATGGCTGGCCGATGAGTGATGCAATAATCTGATTGTCCCGAAGCGCCTTGGTCGAAGCAATCGCGACTGCAAGAAGGACAACGGTGAGTAAAATCATCTCCAATGTCATTTGCCCGAACTGACTTTTGACGAGAGTGAATTTCGAATGCGAGTAGCAAAGCGATCTCGATCGCGTAGCATCGCTATTTATTTCTGAGAACGTTGACTTTTCCATGTCACGTTTTACTTTCATATTTTGCCTTGTAGAACCAGGTAGCTCATCCACCCAAATAAAATTGCAACGGTGAACGGGATCCGATTCAATTCCAATTTCTCTCGGCTCGTAAAAGTTTTAAAAGTTACGATGCTTGCCAGATTCCTCGCTAACAACGGCAATTGACCAGCGAAGACAGTTCTTAAAACTCCGAAGAGCGCTCCCCAAATGAGAGCAAACCCCATGACGTAAATCACTGCAGACCAACCGATCAAAACTCCAGCAGCGGCCATGAGCTTCATGTCACCTGCACCCAGCATTCCTAAAAGAACCAGTGGAAGTGGAATGGCGACTCCCGCTAGAAAACCTAGCGACGCTGGCAGGAGTCCATTCAGACCAGCCGTTAGAATGACAAAACCAATACCAAACACGGTGCATGTGATAAACAGCCAGTTGTGGAACTTCCGAGACCGTAAGTCATCAATCACCCCAACGCCAAAAACAGCGCTTGGAGCGATGAGAAGTGCAGTCGCGGAAGTGAAGTCCATCACAGCTCCTCTTTGGGAGGTGCCGAAGATGGTTTCTGCCATTGCAATGGCTTTGCTCCGTCGACAACAAATCCACGGCCGGTCGATAGATTCATCTCGATGCGAGCTGACAACCGAGGCGCAGATTTTGAAAAAATCGCACGTGGACCGCTGTCGCCAAAAAAGACGCCACCGAGAACAAACGCGAAAAGTCCTAGGATCAGCACGTATTCGGTAATCATGAATCCTCACTCCCAATGAGTTGGACGTCGTGGAGCACTAGCCGAGTGCAAGCGAGCATCTGACAGTCGAGTGCAAGCGAGCGCCTTATAATGGTGCAAAGCGCGCACTCACCCAGCGCAGCCGATCATTGAGGTGAACTGTTGAAATTCCCCACATCACCCTTGATCGCTTCCATTTTCGTCGAGACCATTTCCATCATTGGTTTTTTGAAGACCATTGCGAGGCCGACAACTACAACCAAAAGAAGGATGTATTCTGTCGCACCTTGAGCAGCTTCATCGGCCCAGAGGTTTTTCAAGATTGTTTGAAGTTGGTTGAATTTCGTCTTCATGCGCGGCCTCCCTAAAAAGTCAGTTTCAGCGATCGTTCAATTATTTAAATCTACAGACCTAAATCAATATTCAGTCGATTCAGATTTCCAAATACTATCGGCTGGATCACGTCAAGATTTGAGGCTAAGTCCAGGCCTGCCATCCGAATTTTGCCAATTTCGCGCTGGAAAATGGATCTTCAGGGCTCTGGTCTAGGCTCGTCTCGTCGCGCTGCTATCTTTAGTTTTCAGTGAAGCTCGAAAGAATTTCACCGGATAGGAACGCGCAAGGCATGATTCTAACTATTCGTCTTTTTGTGAGGTAACGTCAGGTGCGCGAGACATCGCGTACCTCTAGGATATCACGATTTAATTTTCAGAAAATTAAATTCTCTCGTGCGCTAATGTTTGACAGTTCGGCGTCTCAAGTTGAAACAATGTCCAGAGTGAAGACAGTTATCGCCCGATGCACTTGATAAACCTAGGGAAAGCCGCAAATAAAATGACTCAAGCTCCCGATTTAAAACAAAATATAGCTTGTATCGAGGTTTCATCGACTGCGCTCGGTTATCGCATTTTGGATCAAGTTTCAAAATTCAACGGAGTGCGAATTATCGAAGCCTCGCCGATTGGCGGTGGCAATTTTTGGATTCTCGCAGCCGGCGACCGCAGCACTTTTGCTTCGTTCCAAAACTTGATAAAAGCTTCAATCGAAACTGTCGGGAAGAAGATCGTCGCGTTGATGGTTGATTACGAAATTCTAGAGTTGAAGGACGGTCTGATATTAGAGGCACTTTATTCTCTGTCCGCCGAGCGGCTTCAAGAGGCGCTCTTGATCGTTGAATGTGATTCTGTCAGCGGACTTTTGTCATCGGTTCAAGCTATCCAAGAGCAACATCAGCTTAAGCTGATTGAGATCAAAGTGAGCCGCGGAGCGCGCACGGGGGCGCACGCGTTTTTGACGGGCGGGCTTGCGGATTGTCAGCTCAATGCAAAGATTATTCGCACCAATTTAAATGCAAAATCGAGACAAGGCTTTGTCGAAGTGGTCGAGGCACCGAATGATATATTCCGAAAGCAGTTTAATTTTTCGGGTGAAGTTTAGTTCTTAGTAAACCGGAGCGCAACGGTAGATATGATCATCAAACTTGCTCTCCCACGAAGGAGCTTTTAGATCTCGCAATCGTTTGGAAGCAGTTCTAAATTCGCCGACGGCGTGGCGATCTAGAATGCAGGCCCGATCGAACGCGGCGAGTGATTCTTCAAATTTTTGCAATTCGAGCGA
>JAYVND010000784.1:0-2836 GCA_043758635.1 Bdellovibrionales bacterium | reverse complement strand
AAACGATTGGCACTCCGACCGCGATCGTCCAACGATCCGTCAGTCCATAAGATAGTGTGGGAACACTCGTAGTCACGCGTGCGTCGATCCAACCGTTGGCTCGCCCAGCAGTCTCATCCATGCTGACACCGCTTGCTTCGAGTCCGCCTTTAAAAATCCCGCGGCTTTTGCCTGCCGGAGTTCCATTGACCAACTCGCCAACTTTAATTTGCTTGTTGAAGTCGGCGCCCAGCACTTCGGTGCCGCCGCCATTTCCGTATTCATTCGAAATTTCAGTGGTGAAGCCGGAGTAGCCAACGCGTTTCACACCCTTTGGCAGAACGGCAGCTGAAGTCATAGAGTACGGCGTAAAAAGACCACTCGCGGATGCAGGACCCGCTATGGTTACGGTAAGCAAGCCACCGATGATGCGCTTCATAGACATAAATTCCCCTCGACTGTCAGTCAGGTACCAAGTCTGTCTGCTAAACGCAATATGCTAGGTTGGAATGACAAAAAGCTGACGATCTAAATGAGGCGAAAGCTGTGTCAATTACACAGCTAAAATTCTGATAGAATGAGAAATTCAAATTTTAAAAAATAGGCTTCGTCGGAGTAATTTTGGCGAAGCTCGGACAAGCTCGCCAACGCTTACGCTGCCAAAGATAGTTTCTCGACGTACGCTAGAAACTAATGGAGAACCACATTTGCTACGAAAAATAGCACAGCAGAACAAATAACTACGATCATAAAACGGTCTGAGAACACAGCGGCCTCGTTCTAACTCAAGTGCTAGCCGAATTTCTCAAAAGAAACCTAGAAAAGCTTCTTCGATCACGCTGCCGTCACATAGATGGGATCATCAAATAAAATGAATTGATGTCTTGTTAGACGAAATTGAGGGCTCTAAGTCAACCTGCGCGTCATCTGACGCGATTTTTCTTAGAAACAAGAGCCCGTAGGCTTTCACATTTTTTCGACAATTTCGCCGATCAAATCGTAATCCATGCTGTCCGTTATCTTTACGTACACGATGTCTCCGACATCCGCCTGGCCGTCATTGATCAACACAACTCCGTCGATATCCGGAGCTTGCTGCGACATCCGGCCCTGAAGCAAAAGATCCGTCTCTTCGCTGAAACCTTCGACGAGAACCGGAACCACTTTGCCGATGAAGGCACGATGTTTGTCACGGCTGATCTCCATTTGCACTTCCATGAGCTCGTCATGGCGACGATCTTTGGTTTCTTGGTCAATCTGGTTGTCCATCTTGCCGCCAGCCGTGTTGTCCTCGGGCGAATACTTAAAACATCCGACGCGGTCAAAACGCTGCTCTTTTACGAAAACTAAGAGCTCTTGGAACTCTTCTTCGGTCTCACCCGGGAAGCCCACGATGAACTGCGTACGGATCACGGCTTCCGGAATCTCTGCACGGATTTTTGTCAAACGCTCAACAATCTCTTCGCGAGTCATGTGACGATTCATGCGTTTGAGCATCGGGTTGCTAATATGCTGAAGGGGCATATCGAAGTACTTCACCAAATTTTCGCGACTCTTGATGAGCTCGATCATTTCGTTGGTGATGCCGTCCGGGTAGAGATAAAGAACCCGAACCCAGTCCACATTCGGAATGTCGGATAGGGCTTGAAGGAGGCGCGTCGGGTTTTCAACCGCTGCGGGATCTTTGCGACGAAGGTCCCAACCGTAATCGGTGAAGTCATGCGAAATCACGTTCAACTCGCGAACTCCACCGGCCACCAAAAGCTTTGCTTCGTTCACGATCGCATTCAGGCGTCGCGACTGAATATTTCCACGGATCTTTGGAATTGCACAGAACGCGCAACGCTTCAGGCAGCCTTCTGAAATTTTTAGGTAAGCACGGTAGCCCGGCTGCGAGTTCACGCGCGGCGTGTCTTCTTCTTGGAGGTAGGTAGGAAGGTTGAAGAACGCTTTTTTCGCTTCGCCAGCCTCATGCTGCTTCAGAATTTTCGCGATATTTTGAAACTCGCCCGATCCGATAAAGAGATCCGCTTCAGGCATTCCTTCCACGAGATCTTCTTTGTAGCGTTGAGTGAGGCAACCCGCAACGACCAGCTGTTTGAGCTTCCCGTCTTTGCGCATTTCTGACATCTCCAAAATTTTCGAGAGCGACTCACGTTTTGCGTCTTCGATGAATCCACACGTGTTAACGACAATGGTGTCCGCATCATCTGAATTGTCGGTGACGCTGTACCCATCGTTCATCAAGTGGCCGAGCATGATCTCGCTGTCCACGAGATTCTTCGGGCAACCAAGGCTGACGAAATGTACTTTCTTGCCCGACGATCCAACCATGGCCGCCGCCTGTGCCTTTTGCATGATCTGTGTCGCCTTCGGCGCGCCTAAGTTCTGGCTGGGATTCTGGTTCTGACTTGAAGACTCGTTCATTTTTTTACTTCCTAACGTTGGCCGTCGGGTGGCTCGCTATTGGCGCATGTTCTTGTACTGGAGCGGAATCTGAAATGTCTGAGCACGGCAATGGGTCATCGTCGCCTGTAGCTCGTCGATGCTTTTTGAGGTCACTCTCAAGAGGTCGTCCATGATCTGGGCTTGGACCTTAAGTTTCGTATCTTTGATGCTCTTCACGATCTCTTTGGCCTTCTCTTTGTCGATGCCTTGCGAGATTTTGCCGACTTGTTTCAGCATCATCCCACCAATTGGCTCAATCTTTTCGAACTTAAGGGAGCCAATGTCGATGCCTCGCTTGTGAAGCTTCGTCTGGAGAATATCGCGAACCGAATTGATCTTCATTTCATCACTCGCTTTGAGAGTGATGACTTCTTTTTCCCAGATAATTTCGCAATTGCCACCGCGCAGG
>JAYVND010000783.1:0-2837 GCA_043758635.1 Bdellovibrionales bacterium | reverse complement strand
CGAGACCCATCACTCGTACGCAGTTTCTATTGGGTAAGTTCACGGGCCTCGTGCTCGTCATTCTCACAGTCATGGTCGGGATCTCTCTTGTCCTT
This sequence comes from Bdellovibrionales bacterium, assembly GCA_043758635.1. GTDB lineage: Bacteria > Bdellovibrionota > Bdellovibrionia > Bdellovibrionales > JAMPXM01 > JAYVND01. Next base: position 2,742 of record JAYVND010000783.1, on the reverse strand, counting down.
GCCGCGATTGTGAGCTTCCTCAAACTTTCGGTGAACCTCACATTCTTCGAAGCGCTGTACGGTGTCTTTTTGGAGTCGGTTCTTCTTACGTCGATTGCACTTTTTTTCGGATCATTTTCGCGTCCCGTTATGACGGTAATATTCACGGCATCACTTTTCTTAATCGGCCACTGGGTGAGCTCGCTCACATTCTTTATTGAGAAGAGCAAATCGGGCGGATTTAAATTTTTCGCCACCTTGATACAAAAAGTCCTGCCCGACCTTGAGCGTTTCAACTGGAGAGCAGCGCCCATCTACAATTCCGAAATCCCATTGCACGATCTGGCCTTCTCCTCGCTCTATGCTCTCGGCTGGGTGATTTTTTTGGTGACCGTCACAAGCCTCATTTTCCGGAGACGTGATTTTGTCTAATTTTTCTGAATGGCTCCAAAATCGAGAGGTTCTCTGCACTTGGTTGTTCCTTCTTGGAGCCCTGTTCGGAAGCTTCGGAAATGTTGTCATTTACCGACTTCCCAAAGGTGAAAACGTCGCATGGCCTGGCAGCCATTGTGAGAGCTGCATGCAAGCCATTCCTTGGTATCACAACATTCCAATCTTCTCGTGGTTCTTGTTGCGTGGAAAATGTGCTAAGTGCAAAGCGCCTTACTCGTTTCGATACCCATGCGTTGAATTCCTGATGGGCGCACTGTTTGCGTGGGCTGGCTGGACTTTCGGTCTCTCGCCAACACTTGTGGAGGCATTGATTTTTATTTTTTGCACCGTCTGCGCGAGTTTCATCGATATCGACCATATGATACTTCCAGACAAGTTCACTTTGAGTGGAATCGTGATCGGGCTTATTGGGGCCGCACTCAACCCTGATCGCCACTTTATGGACGCACTCTACGGAGTCTTAATGGGCGGAGGTTTTCTTTGGGCCGTAGCGTATCTCTACTACGTCTTTCGCGGCCGAGAAGGAATGGGCGGCGGCGATATTAAGCTGCTCGGGTGGATCGGTGCCGTTCTTGGATGGAAGGCCGTTCCAGTGGTGATTCTTGCATCGAGCGTGTTGGGCGCCATTGTCGGAATATTGCTCGCATTGAAAGCCAGAGGGGGCATGAACAAAGCAATTCCGTTTGGTCCTTACTTGGCGGGAGCTGCATTGCTCTATCTCCTTTGCGATGGCCAGCGATTGAGCGATTGGTATTTGTCTATGCACGGGTTGCAGTAGATCTCAGCTCAAAAGATTCTACGTTCCCGCTCCACTCAAGCGGCTTCAAAATCTTCGACAAACGACCCTCATGATTTTTTTCTCGCGGCCCATGCGAAAGTCTGGATCGTAAGGTCGAGCTCGACGAGACGAGGCGCAGATTTGACAATACCGCCAGCGTCCGTTTAAATTTTGATATGGGCATATTTAAAATTTCTTAGTTCGTGCCTATATTTGCGGTCTTTAAATAGGATCAAGTGTAAGACCAAACTTAAGGTCATAGACTGGACCAATAAAGGGGTCGTGAGCGTCGTTTAAACTAAGTTTGTTGTGCACTCGCTTGAAGCCAAACTAACTTGAAAGAATCATCATGCTCTTCGGATCTAAGCTCACCATGGCGATTGATATCGGGACAAGCCACATCAAGCTGGCTGAGATCGATGAGACGCGCAAAGGACTTGTCCTTTCAAAGTTTGCTTTGCAGCCAGTCGCCCAAGGGGTGATATCGGGCGGCGAAATCGTCGATCCAACGAATGTCGGTCAGGCGATCGAAATGCTTGTCAAAGGCTCTGGCAGTAAACGTAAAAATGTGGCCACTGGAATGTGGGGAGCTTCGCTTATTGTTAAAAAAATAGCTATGCCTCGGATGGATGAAAAACTCGTCTCCGAGCAAATTCGTTGGGAAGCTGAGCAGTACATCCCATTTGATATCAATGAAATGAGTATTGATCACCACATTCTGCGGACCAAAGGTTCTAGCGAGAGCATGGAAGTCCTGCTGATTGCGGCAAAGCAGGATTTTGTTTTCCGATATATCGAGGCGATCGAAAGCGCTGGACTCAAATGTGCGATCATTGATGTGGTCGGTTTTGCACTCGCAAATTGTTTTGAATACAATTACGGAGTCCTTGACGACATCATTGGCATTGTGAATATCGGGAGCGGTGTAACGAACATCGTGGTTGTTGAAAAAGGAAATGTGATTTTCTCGCGCGATGTGCCGGTCGGTGGGTACAACTACACCTCAGAGATCAATAAACAAATGGGCGTGAGCTTAGACGAAGCCGAAGCCCTGAAAATCAGTGCATCTATGGGCCAAGAGGTTCCTGAGGATGTGATGACGATCATCGGTATCACCAGCGAGCAAGTACTCGACGAAATCAAAAACGGTTTTGAATTTTTCTCAGCGACGTCCAACAACTCGTCAATTGCAAAAGTCTTTGTCACAGGGGGAAGTCAATTCATCCCGGGTTTGGTTGAGCAAATTGGAAAGACTCTCAATATCCCCTTCGAAATCATCGATCCATTTTTAAAACTTGGTTATGATCCTAAAACGATCAGCATCGATCATTTGGCGCAGATCAAGGCCATGAGTCCCGTCGCAATTGGCCTCGCATTGCGCAAACTAGGTGACGGATGATTAAGATCAATTTACTCCGAAACGTGGGAATGTCGGCAGGCGGCATCTCACCACAGAGTGCGGGAATTGCAATTTCACCTGATTTGCAAAAAGCAGCACTCATTCGAATCGGTGTAATTTTGCTTTTTCCTCT
>JAYVND010000782.1:0-2838 GCA_043758635.1 Bdellovibrionales bacterium | reverse complement strand
CGCTCGGCGGCCCCGCCCACACCTGCTGCCCATCTCTGATCTCAAAGCGCGCATTCGTCGGTTTCTCTGCGCCAATTATCTCTGGGCGAATATCGTCTCTCGACGACGAGATAAACTCCCCGCGCTCGCGAAAATTCCAGATCATTCCATAAGTAAAAATATAATCCGGTAATGGCTTCATGGTGTTGAGAGCGAGCCCAATGCCACGCTCTGACAACCAATGCAGGATATTGTTAAGTGGTTCGAGCTCCGTACCATCCGCTCGTTCAATCTCATCGTGCGTTTCTACTAAAAGATACGGCCAGTGATCAGGGCCTTCTTGCGGCTCGGAGTTGGCAATCTGGACAAGCGCATGAGGAAGCGCAACTAGGAGAGATTGCTCCCATTTCTGATCGCGCTCGTCGTGATCTGTTGCCAGTAAACGAGATAAATTCAGAGTCGAATTTGCGGGCGTAGAATTCGTATCCATTGGTATTTCTTATGGTGCCCATTAGATCTCTGCAAGTAAAAATCTGCAGTCGCATCAATCATTTAGATATTCAAAAATGTGAAACTGGTGCATAAACCACTCACTCTCTTTTCCGCTGCTGGAGGGGTCCACGCGGCGAACGATATCGAGAGTGAACGAGGGCAAATTGAAAAACGAACCAAAAACCACTGCCGTTACCAAATCAAACCTTGCGCTCCCTCGGATCAGTTGCCTCTTGATCGCCATGGTAGCAATGGCATTCGCTACTGCCTGCACCTCAAAAAATGCTCACAATTATGACGCTGCAAAACCGATTGCGAGCCATCTCAAAACAATCGTCGTCAGTGGTCCCACATCTGCTTCGCTTCACCTTGACTCCCTCAAGGCCAAGCACCGCGGCGAGAGCAGCGATGCAACAGGAGAGGTCGTCAAAGCTGGCGTAACTGCTGGCTTGACCGCGGCAGACACAACTCAAGAAACTGCCGCGACTGGCTCTGCCATCAGCGGCGAAGTCACACTTACAAAAAAAGAAATCCTCGACCGCGAGTTTCTTTTCGCGGCTGATGTTCAATACTCTTCGGTGTCTGATTCGGGTGGAATGTTTGCACAGTCGACGGCGTCAGGACAGGTGCTCGCTAAATTCCAAATCCTTGGCGATCGACTTCAGGTTTTTAGCGATGAATCTCCTAACTACCAATCCGACATCAATCACCCGGGAAAATTGATCCAGCAGTATCCAATCATTCGCCAAGATGCCGATACCGTTACGATCACCGTCCGTGAAGCATCATTCGCGGCAGTTGATCTTGCGCAGGCGACCGACTCACCCGTTCGTAATACTTGGGTGCGCTCAATCGAATTCGTTCCGCAAGGCAACTACTTGCTCGTCGAAACCAGCGTTCAATACAACAACGGCAAAGTTGTTGAGTTTATGGAAAGCCTCTACCCGCGTGATACGCTCGTCAAAGATGGCATGAAGGCTCAATACAACGATGCTGACCTGAACGATCAGGCGGCCCGTTACCGTTTCCTAGATGCCGGGGATGTTTGGCTCGATCTCAGTGCTGGTCGCACAAAAACAAAAGTTGTTGAACGCTACCCGGTCGATAGCGGCCGTGTGATTGAGTGGTACGTAACGCCGAACATTCCACAGCAATACCTTCCTGTCGTTAAACTTGCGATCGAAGGTTGGAACCGCTATTCGCAAAAGATGTGGAAGCGCGATCTCATGAAATTTTCGGGCATCGTGCCCGCAGGCGTGAAGATGGGCGACCCACGCTATAACATCGTCAACTGGGACTCAGTCCCGGATGCCGGTGCCGCTTACGAAAGCCAAGATGCAGATCCAATTACAGGCATGATCTCGCACTCGATGATCTATCTTCCCTATGCGTGGATTAAAATCGGTCAAGACTACTGGACGTCCAACTCACTCAATCACGCGATGGAGCCAAGCACGACAGCCACCGCTGCAGCTCATACGATGCGCTTTATGGGTCGCCAACTCGCGATTCCGTGCGAGCTCGACATGGATTTCAGCTCCAAGCTTGAAGTTCGCAGGACGCCAGAAGTTTTTGCATTTGAACTGACAAAACAAACTCTCTTTCACGAGGTGGGACACTCGCTCGGGTTTGCGCACAACTTCAAAGGCTCTCTCTCACTCGATCCGGCTCACACACAATCAACGTTCTCTTCGTCGATCATGGATTACAATCAATACGATATTGAAAACGCAGCGTTTGACAATGTGAACACAAGCAATGGACCACTGCTTGAGTACGATCGCCAAGTGATGTCGGTTCTCTACAATGACGCAAAAGATATTTCGTCAAACGATCCGGTTTTGCCTGCATGCGATGATACCGAAGCCGATGATGTTTCAGCGGGAGTTGATCCATTCTGTTTGCGCTACGATGCGGGCCACGATCCTTCGAAACAACTGGCTTCGACGATTGCTCTATTGCACGATTCAAAAGCGACGCTTGGAAAAATCTTAAGCCTGCCGGCAGCAATTGATGCCACCCTGAGTTCATTACCAGACCCAGCGACGATCACAACGCAGGAACAAGCCAAAGCCGCGATCGAAGCATACGCAAATCAGGTTATCGGATCGATCACATTTTACTTCGTATCTGGCGCGCAGAGCGTAGGTTCAATGGCGAAGATGCAGATCAAATCACTGTATATCTATAAAAATGATATGACCCCAGAAGACGCAAAGGTCGATGAGGTTCGTGATCGCGTCGCGACCGCACTCCGTGAATTGACCACCGTTGAATCGTTGGATCCTGTTGTGAGCGCTGAACTTCAAAAAGCAGCAATCGTCGGCGAGGCGTGGCTTGAAAAGACAAATTGGGGTCAAACTCAAC
>JAYVND010000781.1:0-2843 GCA_043758635.1 Bdellovibrionales bacterium | reverse complement strand
GGAATAAAACCAGTTGCGGTCCGAATCAGAAGTCGGAGCTTGATACCCGGTGGAGCTATAAGAGAAGCTATCAATACTTCCGTCTGCGTTTTTTACATTGATTGGATCAGAATAACATCCCGGGTCCGACCCGCAAGTTGCAACTATTCCTTTAGCCCCAAAAGTCATTGAGAGCTCCGCTAATTCTCGAGCACTCGGGAGGCGCGCACTCCCTGGCGCCGTTGCACAGCCAAGCTGCTTAATAGCAGCAGCCGTGTCACAGGCGCAGTATTGTTCTGCTTCAGACTGAGACATATACTTCACTTTACCAAGCGCGTCTCTTGCGACATCCAAAAATACCGGCCTGCGACCAGGCTCAGATAATTGATCGTGAGCTCCCTCTCGCGCCCGCCCTGCCGTAGATGAAATTCCGCCTAGAGGCTCTAATTGTGGCGGCTCAACAACTTTTCTATCTGATTTTTCGTCAGGCGAAATCGATCGATTTCCGGCTTTTTCAGTTCCCTCAGTTTTGCCATGATTTGTACAACCAAAGGCAAAAATACAAAGGGCAACTACCATTAGCTGTCTCAAGTGGCCTCCAAATAGAAGAGAATAAACAACTATCCTTATAAAGGAAAAGCTAGGCGAATGCACCTGTAGAGATTTAGACGATGTGACGATTTTAGGCGCTTTCGAATCGAATAGTTTTGACTAGAATTCGCCCAGCTCCGTCAAAGCCTTGATCGAGGGCCACGCTCTTCGCACACAGTAGCAGTCCAAACCGCCTTTTTAGACGCTCCTGATGGACATATCGAGGCCCAAGTGGAAATTGCATTTTTTCGCAACCGCAGCATCTTCTCGGATTCCTCGTTCGCAAAAGTTGGCCACCTGACAGGTTTTCAGCATTTTCGCCCACGCAAATGATCCTCCGAATGAGCTGTGCGCCAAGAAGCGCGAAAGGAGCGTGCGATAAGAAATGATCGCCCACTCAAAGCTGAGCAAGCAGGGTGGAAGACTTGGTCCTAGCGGTAGTGAGTAATTGCTATCGTTAAAGCGGACCAAGAGTGAATGGACAGGCTGAACCACTGAGGTGAATGCGAAGCTACCCCGAAATCGGATGATCGAGAGTGCCGATCGGTTTATCTCAATCGAGAAGGCAGAATGAGGTGTCGCGTAATGCGAGTGTCATCTTAACTCTCCGGGGGCCGAGGCGCCATGCATGTCCATGAAAGCTCGTTCGTGAACTTGGGAGATCCTGTGACCAGCCAACAAGAAGTCAGCAATTTCAAAGCGCAAGCTTGAGATGGTTTCAGGAAGTCAGACTCCGTCGTACTACCGTTGATCCGAGTAATGACCGGGAAGGGAAGGGCGGAGCAGAAATGGAGAAGACGTAAGTGGAGAGACTGGATCCGCACACTGAGGCGGCAAACTTGAGTGAACCCAGAGTTAAACAAGAAAATGATCCAGCATCTAAACGAGCGCGAATAGCAGCGAAGGCTCGGAGTCATCCAAAAGAGAAATTCAATAATCTCATGCATCTCGTAACTCGCGAACTGATTGAGGAAAAGCTCAACAAAATACCGAGAAAGAGTGCAACGGGTGTCGATCGCATGACCAAGGAGCAAGCCAAAGCGGGCTTCTCGTGGATTGTGCCGCCACTTGTGAGAGACATTCACACCGGTCAATATTGGGCGCCGCCTGTACGGAGGGTGTATATCCCCAAAGCCAGCGGCGGCGAGAGACCACTCGGCGTCCCCGCAATCATTGATCGTTCGATTCAAGCAGCGGTAGCAAGTGTACTAAACGAAATCTATGAGCAGGACTTCTTGCCATGCTCGTTTGGCTTTCGTCCAAAGCTCAGTTGCCACCATGCTTTAGCGACGCTCAATCAAGCGGTGGATAAATGTAAATTGCAATTTGCTCTCGAGGTCGACATCCGAGACTTCTTTGGAAGCATCAACCATGAATGGATGATGAAGTTCCTTGGTCATCGCATCAGTGATCCGCGAATGCTGAAATTAATTGAGAGTTGGCTTAAGGCAGGCGTGTTTGAAGATCAGCAGATAATTGAGCTGGAGAAGGGTACGCCTCAGGGCGGATCAATTTCTCCGCTTCTTGCAAATCTTTACCTTCACTATGTTCTCGATCTCTGGTTTGAAAAGGCAGTGAAACCGAAACTCCGTGGTCCAGCGCGCTTGGTGCGCTACGCAGATGATTTTGTTTTGCTGTTCGCAAATCCAGAGGATCGAAAGAATGTTGAAAGCCTGCTCAAAGTTCGACTCGGTCAGTTTGGGCTAACGGTCAGTGATGAGAAGACTCATAGTACCGACCTTGGTTACCGCGAAAACCGTGGCCAAGACCGAAGACATTTAACGTTTCTCGGTTTTACGATCTTTCGTAAAAAGATGAGGAATCGGAATGGCGTTCTAACGGTTTTCCAAACAGATGGTTCACGCTTCAGGCGGGCAAAAGCTGCGCTCAAAGAGAAGATGAAGAAAATCATGCACAAGAAAATCGAAGATCAGGTGCGACTGTTAAATCTGAGCCTCGTTGGCCACTTCAACTATTATGGAATGGCCGGCAATGGCAAAGCTCTAACGGACTTCCGACTGTATACAATGCGACTTTGGCGGAAGAGCCTCAGTCGTAGAAGCCAGAAGGGAAAGGTGAGCTGGCAGCAACTCAACGAGATGATTGCAAAGCATCACCTCGCGCTGCCGCGCACTCGAATTCCGTACGGTGCACTTCAATCCTACGTCAGGCTGTGAAGTATCTCTGTTCTGAAGAGCCGTATGCGGGAAAACCGCACGTACGGTTCTGTGGTGGGGCCAACTCAGAGATGGGTTGGTCTACCCGATGCTTAC
>JAYVND010000780.1:0-2845 GCA_043758635.1 Bdellovibrionales bacterium | reverse complement strand
CGTTTAAATTTACAAACCAACTCTTGGATGCTCACGTTCGAACACGCCGCCGGCAGTCAAGCGAATGCTCAAATTTCGCAAGACGTTTTGCAGTATCGCTTTCGAGATCTACTGTCGCTGGGCCACCGCGTGTACCCGCTCAAAGCAAATGTAAAACTCCTAGAGGCGGAAGTTTTTGCACTCTATCCAAGTGCCCTCGGCCATGCCACCACATGTGACATCCAAGTCGGCACGGAGCACCCGATCGACTACTTTAATGTGGGACGTTGATCGCTTGCGATCACTCAATTTGATCGCTTGCGATCAAATCAAGTGACGGCCGGCGTCACCCGCTGTGAAAAAATCACCCCATCGGCGAACCACTGAATGGCGACAGGCTTCACGTCAAATTTTCCTACACTGCAAATTTTCAAGCAGTTGATTCGAATTCAAAGACTTTCACCCCACGTTCTCTTAAGCGAATTCAATTCTCCCCGAAAGCCAGGTCAAGCACTGCTAAAGTAGAATCTATCCTAGTTTCGACCTCAGAACGCTCCCCTTTCTTTTCGCCCGATCGACCCGTTCTCTTATCTCGACCACCACGGCTTTCACGACTTCCACGGCATCACGGTTTGTGACCATATGATTCCTTGTTTACTGACGAGTGAATTGGCGCCACCGACTGGTCTAAGATAGCTCGCCGCTAGCTCGCCGCTTGGTCCAAGTTTCGCAGTGTTTTCAGGTGTCGATCACCGTCAACGTGATCGCTCAATCATTTTTCGCGGCAATGCGGGGGTTTAATGATGACATCGAACAGTGCGAAAAAAGCCGAATCTAAAAAATCTACTATTCAACTTATACTGGGACTCACCTTCCTTTTGGTTTACGCCACGACAACTCAGATGCAGGCTGACTCCGCAGAGCATGCTGCACAGGTCGTACAGGCTCACCTCTCTGTCGGTGATGCCGCTGCCGATCAAGAAAACTACGTCTCCCAAGCTTCGAATTTAAGTGGAGCGGCGAAATCGAGCGCTTCAAAAATGACCAAATTGAGTCAAAAATTTGGAACTGATTTCAGACGAGTTTTTGATCAACAAGAGTCGGCTCGCGTGGCCGCGTCGGTCGAACTCAGTGGTGACGTTGACGCGGATGAAATCGAACTTCAGTCCGGCGCCTTCACCGAAAAAATGGCCGCTTCGCTCAATAACATGGATGAAAATATCGATGCGATGATCACCGATATGTTGAGTCTTCAACATCAACTCGCGCAGGCAAATTTTCATTTCGAAAGCAAAACTTCGGTCCGTTCAAAAAACGCAGCCCTCTCGCAAGCACTCGCGGCTCTGATTAAGCAAGCAGATCAACAAAAGACCGTAGCAACAACAGCTGGAAACTATCAGTCTTTTGCGTCGGCCGAGCAAAAAGTAATTCGCCTTCACGCCCAAGCCTCACGCCTCGCTTCTATCCGAGACTGACGAAGTTTTTTCCGAGATTGACCAAAACTGATGTGCTCCATGGCGGACTAGCCTTGGTCAGACGTGAAGTGTAGGCGTGAAGTGTCGGTCGCGAAATGTCAGTTTGATGTATTAGTCGCGAAGTGAGTAATGGACGTCTTGACGATACACACGCAGGAGCGGGATCGTTACCGAGAGTACGGTTGCCGAAATGGCAACGCACCAAACGGGCCAGCTCATCTGTAGTGGAATCGAAATCAAATCACTCGGCGGGAGAGCGCTCCCAAGTGACTGACGGACAATGGGGAATAAGAGTCCGTCTAATCCGGCGCCCAATACACAGGCGGATGCTCCCAGTATCAAACCTTCCCACAAAAGCCAGCGCGCAATTCGAGTCTTGCGATAACCGATGGCGCGAAGAACCGCGAGCTGTAACGACATGGCCTCAAAGCGGGTGATCAACATTGCCGCGACCGCAAGCGATCCAAGTAGCAAAGTGAGTGCCGTCACGTAGAGGCCGAGCGATCGGCCAACTCCAGTGAGCTCTCGCAATTCTAATTTTGCATCATCAATCATTACAACTTGCCCAACGGTGCGCCGATTCACGAGAGCATCGAGCATGGGTGCGCCATCTGGCTTGAGGTAAACTAAAAAATAATTCAAGACGCTCGCCCCCCAGATCGACCGACTCTTCAAATCGAGAAGCGAGAGTGCTCGTTGTGCAGTCTCGACCGATGTGTAGAGTTCACGATCCCAGACTGAGCCTACGGGTTTAAGTATTCCGCTCACCTTAAAGTCGAGCATCCGCGAAACTGCATCCGACAATGGAAAGGCGCCGCCAGCTTGCACGCGAACACTGAGCGTGTCGCCGAGTTTCAGTTGGTTTTGAGTTGCGACCAAAGCGCCTATAACCACTTGATCACTCTCGGTCGGGCGATGCCCATCTGCAAACTCGAGGCGATCAACCGCGCGCGGTCGATCAAAAAATTTTGCACTCGTACCGATCACATGAGCGGCATCTTGAGCTCCACGCGGTTCAAAGCGCGCAAAATCTAAGATAGGTACAATGCATTCGATGAATGACGCTTGCGACGACGCGCCATCTTCAAATTGCAAACCTTGTTGAGATTCAAGAGTTTGAAATAATTTATAAGGCAAGAAACCAGGATCGCGACTTTCTCCGTTAAGAGCGCCGAGTAGAATTTGAATGTCGCCCGCTTTAGCTCCAATGATCGCATCGCCTCCGGCGCCGAGTGCCGAAAATCTTTTTTCGGATGCGAGATCGAGGCGCAGCAACACGCCACTGCAGGCAATCGAGAGCGCAATTGCGAGAACTGCAATGACAGAGGTCATTGGCTGACGAACGAGATTGAGCCAGGCAAGTCGAAATGAGCTCATCTTATGATCTCCAG
>JAYVND010000779.1:0-2845 GCA_043758635.1 Bdellovibrionales bacterium | reverse complement strand
TCGTTGATCACAAGATTTCTGGTGTTAGGATTGTTGGCATCGAAGGCCTCCGATATTTTGGCCTGCCCGGCTGGACCGAACAGCGGCGAAATCATGTGCATGATCCAAGGGATCGCGACCATGTACTGCACAACAACAAATCCCGTGTCGACCGTTCCCATGATAAGGGCCCCGAGCAAGAACGTCTTGGCGTTGACCGGAGAGTTCTTCATTGTGTCGCGTGCAAAGAAATAAGTCTTTTTCAAAAAACGACGGACAAGGGTGTGATCGGCCGCAGCCACCGAAGGTGTAAAACGGTCTAGAAAAATCTCGACAGCGCTCGCGAAACTCACCGGAGCAAACTGCGCAGAAGCAGTTGTCACGTGCGCGAAGACCGAGAAAATCTCGCGGACTTCTTGGGCAGTTTTTCCGGCGATTGAGGTCGATTGACTGTTGCCCCGCAAGTTTTTCAGTTTCATGCGAATGCCTGGGTGTGTGTATTTTAGGACGACGCTGACCGCGAGCATCCCAGTAAGAATCGTGCCGACATAAACAAGGCGAGCAATGAGGTCAGGCGAAAGCACCGAGGCTTCCGCTTTTGACGAGCCCATCAAGTCCGCAATGAGATTTGCTGATTTCGACCAGAAATGAGAACTCGACTGAGTGAGCAACTGGCGACCGTCAGCAATTTCAGAAGCTGCCACAGACTTTGCGGGCGACTCGAGCTCGCGATTTTGACCTACCTGACCAGCAAAGAGGGATTGCGCCGGGTGATTGAGATCGAGACCAGTGAAAAATAATCCGAATGCGGCCGTGGTGCCTGGAGCCGGATAGAGGCGACCGAGATCAGTTGTCGGTGCCGAATTGCGAGCGGTCAGAGCGGTCGCGAGCAGCAAATTCAATTGCTGCGCCTTCATTGCCGTTTCAACGTCTCGAAGCTCGATGGCAACCGCTTCACCCTCGCTGTTTTGAACTGCAAGAGTTTCGGTTTCGGGAAGCTCAACAGACGAGATCTGGCCCGTCCAACCTTGCCCACCGAGCGGAAAAAAGAAAATCGGAACTGGCTGATCATCGATCGATCGGCTCACAAGCTCTGCGCGTGGAATGAAGAAAAGCCCTTCGCCCGTTGCTTCGTCACCGCCTGCTTTTTTAAACAGGTCAGTGCCCTTATTGAGCGTGAAGAAAACAAATTCTTCGGTCGCCTGCACCGGTGTCAGGGGCACACTTAGCTTTAACGCACGTTTTGCACCCGGGATCACGATGCGGCCATCGACGAAACTCAAGGACGATGATCCAGCGAGGCTTGCAGAATCGAAGTTTTCCCATGCCTGGGCACGTAGAAAATATGGATCGCGATCGAGCGAGCTTTCAGTCGCCGAAACGGGGAGCTGCAAATTTTCGATTTTGACCTTCGCAAATTCGGTCCAGATCGAATCATTTTTATCAAACAATTCAGCGCCTCGATCGGCGTCGGCAGACGTGATCGGCCCGCTATTCAAATTTCCCATGTCAGCGACGGCAAGTGGAGCCGACAGGAGCATTTGCAAACTGAGTGAAACACTCAAGAAATTTCTGAAATTCAGTTTTGCACCTGAACGAGATACGGACGAAATTTTCATAGTTTCACTCACTCGGTTTCGGATCAATTTTGAAGCGATCAGTAATTTAAACATCAGCCGACTCCAGATTGGTCCGAGGCGGGCTGGGAATGGCGGCGAACGGGAGTTTAATCATTGAGCTACGAAGGAGCAATCGACGGACCAGGGTTACCTAAAGTCCAAGTTTCGACGCTCAGTTTAACTATCTAATTTTAATGGAGAATCGATTGCAGAAAACTGACTCTCACCGGCGGGGATGAGAGCGAAGCCCTGGCTAGCGCGTTTTTGGCCAGCCGGTGTTTAAGTCTTCGTCAGCAGACCGGGGGGGCACAAGGGGTGCACATCGGGGGGGAGCGCGAGAGAGTGAGGGGCAGAATTATTTAAATTTTTTCAGAGTAAAAACCAGGTCGCCATTCAGGCAATCGCCCGGCTTGTGAAGAGTCAACGTGATCGCCATCGCATTTGCGACAATCGACGCAGAAAATGCCTCTGGACCAAACGGTGTCGCTTCAGATGAGATTTTGTTGCCGCGGATTACGTGACCTTTTGAAATGCGAAAGCAATCGCGAATCATGTGATCTGAAGCAAGCGTTGCATCTTCTGTGTACGTTCCGTTTGCCGTTCCAGATTGCGTGGGCGTACGCACGTAGAGGTACCGGTCTTCACAGAACTGAGTTGAGGTGCTCGAGTCGGTGTCACCCGCGATTCGTACGAGGCTCGTGCTATCCAAACTAAATCCTTCTGTTGGATCGAGATCTGTTTTTGCACCATTGCAGGTCCGAGAGGTTGCAACCCAAAGATCATTGATTGAAAGAATAGGTGCCGGTGGCGGCGCTTTTTTATCATTTCCACCAGCATTGCGACCACCGGGGCCGGAATTGATCAAGGCTCCACTGGGTGATTCCAAGCAGCCGGTGAGCGCTAGTATTGATAGCGCCAGAGTCGAGATGCAAATTCCAAACACAGCTTTATTTAGAAACGAATCAAGTGACGTGCTGACAAGTGTAGCGCCCGCCAGGCCGTCGCCTGCGCGCGCAGAGATTGGCAATGAAGTGCTAATACATGTTTTTGATGTCGACATAGGGGCTCCGCAAAGATGCTCCGCACAGGGAGATCACTTGCTGAGTGATCATGCCTGTCCTAAATAAGGAAATGCTTCCCGTTAAGTCTGGAGCGGGAGGCGCGCCTGGCGCAACAAAAACGATGGGTCCAGGTGTAGGACCTAGACCCAGTGCGGTTGCAAGACAGCGCCGCATGATGACTGCGCT
>JAYVND010000778.1:0-2846 GCA_043758635.1 Bdellovibrionales bacterium | reverse complement strand
TAAACAGCAGATGTTGGGTCTCGTAAACTGGTACCCGATCTACGGAAAAATGAATCTCTATGAGCTCGGCGTTGTCCACTTCGATATTTACGCAGTGGCGGGAGCCGGTCGCATGTTTTTAAACTCTGGTTCAACAATGACCTACACCGTAGGCGGTGGAATCGGCCTGTGGTTGTCGCAGCATCTGACGACTCGTTTCGAACTTCGTTACCAAACTTACCAAGCGACTCAGTACACCGGAAAAACTGGCATGAACACAACTGTTGCCGATGTTCAGGTTGGCTACTTGCTCTAGTAAATCGGAGACGGCGCTTCGTTTGTCAAGTAAGCCCAGCGCGTCGCGCGAAGTGTGTGAACCTGATCTGAACCAAGGAGTGGTTAAATGAAAAAACTATGGATGAACCTGAGCCTCTCGATTTCGCTTTTGGCTTGTCTGACCTCGCTTGCAACTCTCTCAAATGTTGCGAGAGCGGACGATGATCTTCTCAATATTATCAGTGGTAAATCGGGCGGCCCCGATGCTGCTGTCCCCAATGCCGACCAGGCTGCACCGCAGGCCGAGAAAGCGAGCTTTCTCCACACACTGCTTAAATCACCAACGCCTGAGCAAAATATTTTTATAGGTTTTTTTGATAAAGTTGATTTAGAGAAAGCACTTTTCCAGTGGCCGTCAGCGTTTGATCACACCGATTTTGCAAAGTCAGAAAATGGCGTGGCTCTGAATGCCTACCTCCTATTTGCAAACGGGATTCACATCAGTGGACTCGAAAAGCTTTTGGCAATTCAGAATCCAACGGCGGTTTCGCCCGAAATTATGAGTTTGTGGAAAGTCGCGGCACCCGACTCGAATCCGGTTTGGAACAACGTTATTGTTGCAAATTGGAACCCAAAATGGACGGATGCTTTTGGAATTGGTGCAGAGATTCGTGTACGTGGCCGCCAGGTCTACGGCGCTGAGCAAATGACAGAGATCAAAGAGCTTATTAAAAAAACTCAAGTAGGTACCACCGAGCGAGCGTGGCTTGAGTGGGAACTCGTACTTGGCCTTGCTGCGGGCAGCGATTCAGGTGTGGCTGCTCAAGCGCTGGCTCACTTGATGAAAGCTCCGAATAATCCAGTCAGTGAAGATTTGTTAACTCTCACTGCAGCCCGCCTTTTGTACCAAAACGGTTATCTTGACGCGGCCATCAAGTATGATCAAAAAGTTTCTAAAGCATCCGATTATTGGCTGGATTCGCAAGAAGAACAGGGATGGGCCTACATTCGTAAAGGCGAGCCGCAGAACACACTCGCCATCACTAAGACATTGAGCACGCCTGTATTTGCCAGTCAGGAAGGTCCAGAGCCGCTCTTCTTGCAAGCGCTTGCGAACCTGAAAGTCTGTGATTATCCACAGGTCAACTCGACGCTCAAACTCTTTCAAACTCGCTTCCGTCCCCGGGCAAAAGCGATGTTGGCTCTTAGCGAAAATCCGCAGTCACCGGCGGTGGAATCGCTCCTCAATCGAATGATGGAGAAACCCATTCGACTTGTCGATCTCGGTGAAGACGCAAAAGTTCTCCCTCGCTTCGTGACTCGCGATGAAAGTTTGACGAAAACGGTAGCGCAAGAGAAGGCGCTACGTCTCGAGGCAAAAACTGCGGGCGAACTTTACGCTCGTTCGTTGACCGGTGGCTCGGGCCAAGTCGGATTTCAAGCTCGTTTAGAAGATTTGCGCAGAGAAGCAAATGAACGAGTCCAGGCCTCGCGCGCTTTGGCTTACGGTCGAGTCAAAAATCTCGCAAACGAAGAAGTGACGGAGATTACCGCTATTCTGCAAAAGCTTCACATCGTTGAAGCCGAAGTTCTTCAGCAGCTCTCGATGGTGGACCGGGTGACGGCGGCAACCTCAGGCCAATCGACATTAAAAAGTGGCACCACTGGAAGTCAAAGTCGCGACCGGATCACCTTTCCGGCTGAGAGCGAAATTTGGTTTGATGAAGTTGCGAATTACCGCGTGGACGTTGAAAAAGGCTGCCAAGCCGGCACAGTGAAGCGTTGATGGTTTCGAAGGTAGTTTTGGGTCTAATCCTGCCGTCCTCGCTTCTATGGGTTTTAGCGCTAACTGGATGCTCGAAAGAAAACCCTTTTTTGAATTATGCGCAAAAGGGAAAAAATCAAAAGGTCTCCGACAAGGCGTCGCGAGTTTTGTTTCTCGCGCTCAGCCACCCGAGTTCATCCGTACGCGGTCTATATTCCAACGACCAATACGAAACGTGACCGCTCGGGCGAAGATTCGCCGATTCGCATTGAAGATTTGCTGAAGATTTCTAATGGAATGTCGCTTAATCTTTGCGACCCACAATTTGGAATGAAGCCGGCGGGGATAGGCGAAGCCCTTGCAGGTAAAGTTGAGAAGATGATTTACCTCACTCGTCCTCCGGATCCGGCGACGATCGTTGTGAGTTGCGGCACGCAGGTGCTTCCAAACGAAAAGCAAAATGGTTAGACCTTCGATCCGACTGAAAACGCCGTGACTTTAGGTGATGACATTGCTTGGACCGTCCAACTCAACGGGGCTTCCATCCAAGTCGATTTTACCGCAGCGATCTATGAGTGATCAAGTACTCGTCGCCTTGGTCCTGCGTGACCGCCTGCGTGTCTTCACGCATGACTTCACGCGTGTCTTCTTGCGTCCCTGGTGATTTCCGGCGAGAGTGGCCGCATGAATAAAAAAATCATCGAAACAAAAAATGCACCCGCTCCGATTGGTCCCTACTCCCAAGCTGTTGAAGTCAATGGGATGATCTTCTGCTCTGGTCAAGTCGCAATTGACCCTGAGAGTGGTCAAGTCTGCACGGGCACAG
>JAYVND010000777.1:0-2848 GCA_043758635.1 Bdellovibrionales bacterium | reverse complement strand
ATACCGATATCGCGCTGTCGTCGGACGAGTTCAGCACTTGCACTCTCCGAGAGAGCTTCAAAGCATTTGATTTGAGAATCAAAAAAATCTCATCCTGTGCGGGATTGAAGCAAAAGTTGAAAATCTTTTTTAAATTGGTTCCCGTGAAGCAGAAATAAAAAGAGGCGAGATTCGCAAATCCCACATGCCCCTGATCGATTAAAAATCTTCAACGATTTCGTTCCAAGTGCCTCGAAGCCAATTGAGTAAAAGGGCCGGGCGGGTCGAGTCAGTTCCCAGATATTCGGCTTTCAGACAACGGAGCAGACCCTCTCTCTCGTTGGCATTCAGCTGCGATTTTGGCGGCATCAATCCCGCCCGAACATAGCTGTCGATCTCGGTTGTATTGAGGGGATAGTTCAAATCTCCGAGGCGTTTGGAATTGTGACAATTCGCGCAAGTCATAGCATTGCTGATCTTAAGGTGCGAATCAGTTGAATTTTCGAGCGCCAGGCCCGTCGTGCATTGAGCAAAAAAATCTGGAGTCCTCATAGCGGTCGCCGCATCGTCAGTGGCTCCCAGTCCCGGGCCTTCATCTGCAGGATTGAGATAACCTCCGAAAGATGGCGGACCGTACTGGCGAAAGAGGCGGTTCACTGCATCGAGTTTGGGCTGATCAATCGATGCGAGGCTCCCGGGCATAGGAAAGATTGGGAGGACACCGCTCTTGTGACAAGCAACACAGCTATCGCCAGTGCCATTCACGTCGAACCGGGATTTGAGATAAATCGCATTTTTGTCGAACATACGAAAATGATCTTTAAAGTAAATATCAGTTGTTTTGTCTCGGTGAGTGACAACCGCGACGACCGAAACGTTTTGAGTGTGACCGTTGCCTTCCTCTGGCACACCGAACTGAACCCAGCGATCGATTTTTGAGCCCTGGGTGTCATCGACACCGGGGACTAGAATGAGAATGCGACCAAAGACGCGGCTCGCATCTGGCGTCGTCAAATGTTGCGAAGTGTAGCGAAAGAAGATCATCTGCGCATTAGACGCATATGATTTATTTAAGCTCTCCAGCATTTTTATCGCATCGTCGGTTCGCTTTGGATCGCTGAAGGCGCTCAGGATATCAGGCGTCTGCAAATCAGCCGGAACCGCCGTGAATGCTGACGTCTCTTGAAAGTATTGAGCGTCTTGAACATTGAATCCCATTGCAAAATGGTCCAAACCTTCAACCGATCGGGCGCTCGTAAATCTTTTTAAATTCATCAGGGATGCGACAAGATCGGCATTACTTTTCAACGGCTCGGCTTCCAGATTGAAGCAAGCTCTGAAAATAGAATTCATTTGTCGGACGTCTGTATTAAAAGAATTGTTCGAGCCACTGGCCGCAAAATGGACGAGTTGCGCAGCGCCTCTGTCCTGAAATTTTTTCCAGTCTGAGATTGTTTTAGGGCAGACCGCGGGTTCACTTGTTTGCGCTGCAACTTGATTTTTTCCTTGTACTAAAATCAAGAATGCCAAAAGTGCCAAGCATACCAACCGGCTCAAAATCGAAAAACTTTTTCTCGAGCGAATCAGACCAGGCATGAGTAAACCTCTTTTATGATCCTTGCGCTCGTGAGCGCAGTCAGTCGAGTCGGATCTAAGTCGGGCATGATTTCCGAAATATCGAGTCCGATGATTTTGAAATCGCGTGACAAGAGATGGATCAACTCGATCACATGGGCTAAGTAAAGGCCACTTGGGTAGGGAGCTTCAACCGCCGGTGCGCAGGCAGGATCGAGACCATCAAGATCAACGGAGAGAAAAACTGAATCGTAACGATTCTTAAGAAGAGCAATCGGTGCATAAATTTCGCGGACCGGTTTCACGTAAAAATCATGGGCGTGAGTGATGTTCGGATTCCAGTGACGAATCCCATCTGCTTCCGCATCATTCACTTGCCGAATTCCGACAAGAAACAACGATTCTGCGAGAGAAGCTTCTCGAACAAATGCTTGGTGAATCACCGTTGCGTAATTGAACTCTCCACTTACGACGATATCGGGATGAGCATCGATGTAAACCACCAACGATTTCCGACGCGTCAGTTGAAGAGCTTCGAGTGCGGCGTGTTTAATCAAATGATCGCCGCCCAGACAAAGCGGGATTTGATCGGCGTTCCAGATGTTGAGAAATTCCTGGCGAACTTCCTCAATTTGACCGCGTACGGAGTTTGAGCCTAGTTTCAAATCGCCCGCATCAAATAGCCCCTCACCAGCGCGCAGGTTGCGCGGAAGGGTTGGCGACTCGTTGTCGGCCTGGCGCACGAAGTTCGGAGTGCGCAGTTGGCTAAGGATAGCCTGTTGACCGAGATAGCTCTCGGAGTGCCCGGCTGCGTTCGTATCTGCACCGAAGAGGATCGCGTCTGCCGACTGGCGAGTGCTAGCTTTGGCATAATTGAGAGTGCGCTGCAACTGTTTCAGATCGCTCATTTGATCCACCATTTGTCATCGTAGGTGCAGCATCCGCCGCATCGTTGATCGTCGGGATAACGTTGAGACGATGTTGAGCATCAATAGAGGATTTGGCGCGAGATTCACAGGCCAATTTTCAATGTTGAACATTATGCGGTGCTGTTTGAAGGTAATCACACCGCCCTTGCTGAATTTGATGGGATTTAAGGCCCAGTGGCAGGCCCATATCACCGTTGCGAGCGCCGGCGGTCGAACTCACCGTTGCGAGCGCCGGCGGTCGACACTCGTCTTGTCTTCAATAATTCATACCAATTTTAAGCCCCAGTACCTGCGGATTATTTCCTTCAATTTGCTGCGCCAGAAGTTCGTAGCGGAGACTCACGTCAATATTTGTTTGGCTAGTG
>JAYVND010000776.1:0-2850 GCA_043758635.1 Bdellovibrionales bacterium | reverse complement strand
GCCGGTCGTTACAAGATCGCGTCCCGCGCTCTGTACCTGAATGACCGAACGTTGAAGGAGACGATGGCAGGCGAGCGTGAACTCAGGCTTCCAGCCGTCGAATGTTCCATCGAAGCTCGCTGCAGATTCGCCCTGAATTTTTGGCATTTTGACGCGCGGGCAGTGTTGATCGAGAAAAGTCTCAAGATCGGTCTTAAGCGAATCGAGATCGGCGCTGCACGCCTGAAGAATCTCTCGAACCTCTTGGTCTCCGATAAGAATTAAAAGTATATGCTCGAGACTCACGAACTCATGTTGGTGATCTTTAGCAAAATTAGCGGCCATGTTGAGACGTTTTTCAAGATTCGAACTGAGCATTGCGGCCTCCCGAAAGAGATCAATTGCAGTTAGCGGTTCTGTTCATTTAAAGCAGTATAGAAGCCGAACAGTAAACAAAAAATAACTATATTCGGTCGCCTTGCCTGGGCCGACTCACGTTGCTTCCATCGCGCACTTGAGCGGGTGGCGATTCTGGCGAGCGAATTGGTTCACTTGGTACACTTTGGTTTCGGCAATCTCGTACGAGAAAACTCCGCAGAGCCCCGCTCCCTGATGATGAACCTGAAGCATGATTTGTGTTGCCTCTTCAATATTTTTTTGGAAGAACTTTTGCAGCACAAGAATAACAAACTCCATCGGCGAGAAGTCATCATTGATAAGCATAACCTTGTAGAGGCGCGGTGTCTTGGTCTGGGATTTCGGTTTGGTAATTGTTGCGGTGCCAGATTCGTTGCCAGATTCGTTGCCAGATTCGTGATCAGACTCGTGATCAGACTCGTGATCAGACTCGGCACCAGATTCGATGCCTGATTTTTCGCCAGACTCGTCAACCAAGCGGTCTTCGAATCCGTTGCCTCTCTCATTTCTTTGGCTCGCATAAACTTTACTGCGCACGTTGCTCATGCCCCATCTTAGGAGGCGAGCGGCCCCGAGCCAAGCAAGTTCAGCACAGTAACACGCCCCTGCATGTGGATTCGGCCGTTCGCTTCTAGATAGTCGAGTTCTTTCTACGTGTGCTGGGCACATTGGACTCACTGCAGGCGGATGGAATGAGATACGAAGGGTCGAAGCAGAATATCTAGACTTCGGCTGAATAAGTCGATTGATGCCTCACTGCGCTTCCCTTGACCTAAAGGAAAACTTTTTAATTTAATCGAGCATCATTTGCGCGGCGCTAGATCTTAACCAGACTTTAAAAATTTATTTCCAAGGAGCCCAGGTTTCAATTTGAGACAATGGCCATGCCATTCGGGTGCGCGTTTTGATGATGCAAGTGTCAAGCGTTTGAGCTCCATTCGGAATCTTGTCGAATATCAATAAGTTGACGGCTGTTGAACTTTTATACGCCCAGCGCATTTTGCGCGCGTCTTTCGTCCAACCTAGCATCTTAGTCGCGTCATGTTTCATATCAAAACAAATAATGTTTAGGAATGAGATAAATCAAATTTGCGTTGTGACTCAAGTCTGGAACGGATCTGCCGATATCTCATCATAGGCCAGTTGAGACCAGTTTTCTTGGCTTAGACTTTGAAGTGATTGAGAAGGCATCGGGGATTCAATAAACTTTTAGTGTGATGCGATTAAAAAGCACGCATTGAAAACCGTGAAAGGGTTACGAATGAAAACACCAGTACGTATGATTAAGTCTGAGGCAGGTTTCTCGCTGATCGAATTGATGATCGTTGTCGCGATTATCGGTATCTTGGCGACTGTCGCAATTCCAAACTTTAACAAGTTCCAAGCAAAGGCGAAGCAGTCCGAAGCAAAAGGGAATCTTTCTGCGGTTTATTCTGCTGAAAAGTCATTTTATGCTGAGTGGAGTTCATACTACGGTGATTTCCGCGATATTGGCTTCGCCCCTGAAGGGAGACTCAACTATTCAGTTGGTTTCGCGGCAGTCGGACCCGCAGCAGCTACGATTTCAGCTTCTTTCGTACAGAATACCGCCGGTACAGCGGGTGCTGGTACATGCATTGAAACGGGTAGTGCTGCCAACCTTGTAGCTTGCAAGTTCACTGCACAGCCTGGTGCTAAATACGTGGCGGCAATCGTGCCCGCAACCTTGGGATGTGGACAAGTTGCGTCGACAACAACGCCAACGACAACTACCTTTTTGGCTTCAGCTTCAGGAATTATCTCGGACACTGGTACGCCAGACGTTTGGGGTGTGAACGAAGCTAAGATCACTTGTAACAATACATCTGGCATCTAAGGTTTTGAAGAAGCCTGCAGAGGTATTTCACCATTGCAGTTGCATCTCTTCTCCATATCAGTCGACGCAAAGGCTTTCGGTTTCAACCGAAGGCCTTTTATATTTACAGCTTAAAATACAATTGATTCGGATATTTGTTTTATCGACCGATATGTCCACAGTCGACCATGAGGTGAGTACGCGGGATCTCCAAGCGTCATGTCACCCCATCCAAGCAGTGTAGGTAAAATTCTATTTTATCTTTGATGTGCTTTGGAGGGCGAGAATTCGAATTTCGGCGCCCGCCGTTGGTCTCGTTTGGCATTCGAACTTTGCAATCTTTGCGGCTCGGTTTATTCTTTCTCAATGCGCGGCTATTTATTTTTCGCACTTCTTGGCATTGCACTAATCACTCTTACTTCAGTTGGGAAGCTTTCGCAGTCGAAGGCGAAGCAAACTTTTTTGGCTCCTCCTCGCGAAATCAAACAGTTCTCGCTTGGTTATGACGAAAGCTTGGCGGACTCGATTTGGCTAAGAGTTATTCAGGATGTCGACGTCTGCGACAGAAAAGCATTCGACGCCGGCCAAACAAATTTGGATGGCGATCATAATGTTGCGTC
>JAYVND010000775.1:0-8929 GCA_043758635.1 Bdellovibrionales bacterium | reverse complement strand
CTTGGCACAAATCAATTTGATCCGATCGCTCTCAATGCCCTCGCGATGTACCACTTCCGAAAGGGGCGTCCAGGGGCTGCAAAGTTGTTGCTCAATCGGGCACTCGAGAAAAACACGAACTCTGCACCTCTGCTCAACAACTACGGAGTCGTGCTCTTAGAGGAAGGCGATGCGCAGGGAGCATTGGTGAACTTCAAAAAAGCTCTTCATGCAGATCCAAATCACGCGCAGGCGTTGGGAAATCTCGGTTCGCTCTATGTCGGTGCTGGAGATTACGGACGCGCGCTGCCGTTTTTAGAAAATGCGTATCGTCAACTTCGAACTTCCGCACCCGGTGTTTCGACAAACTATGCAATCGCACTTCGCGCAAACAAAGACTATCCAAATGCTGCGCGCATTTATGAAGAAGTTTTAAAAGCGAACTCGCGAGACGTTCCGACTTTGCTCGATTATGCGATTTTGAACATCGACTATATGAACAAGCCTAAGGAAGGGCTGGCCCTTGTTTATAAGGTTAAATTCATCGAGACTGGCAGGAAAGATGTTTTAGACCGAGCAAGTGCGCTCGAAACCAAGGCGAAAGCTGGGCTAAAATAAAATGAGTTTACAGCTGATGTCGGCCTCTCCTTTGGAATGCGCGCTAGACAGTGACGGGATACGAGGATGAACTCAAACAGACGTTTTAATTTTACACGTACGATATTCTTTCTTTTCCTTCTGGGAATCTGCGTTTTGCTTGCGACCTCGCGAGTGGCATTTGCGCAAGATGCAGAGCCTGTCTCCGCCGTGCCTGCTCCAAGCGGCACAGCAGCTCCAAGCGGGACAGCGGCTCCAACTGGTGCAGCTCCAAAGACGGCCGTAAAAAACGGAACAAAACGAACTGAAATTAATTTTGAAGATCAGCTCATTGAAGGCAGCGGATCAAAACCGGGAATCTTTTTCTTCATGCAACAAAAAGGCAATAGCTTTAAAAAGTTGATCAAGCTCCGTGAAAATTTCCTTCCGGAGATGCGCCGCACTTCTGATGAAGTCGTACGCAAAGGAAGTGGAAATTGAAAAAGCCCGTCGTACTCAGAATCTATCGAGGCGAAAATCTCCAGGGCGTTAAGCAATTCATGGAACCTCAAATCGTCTTGGGACGCCAGTCCGAAGCGCAAGTGGTGCTTGAAGGCGAAAACGTTGCAATTATTCATGCGGTGATCGAAGAGCGTGAAGGTGGGGCTTACTACATTTGCGATTTAGGATCAGAGACTGGAACCTTTCGCAACGGAGAGCGAGTTCTTGACTCAGTAGTTGAGCAGGGCGATTCGATCACGATCGGCGATTATAAAATTGAATTTTATATCGGTGTTCCGAAACCAAAAGCGCCGCCTCCTACCGGCCTTGGAGTGGCTTCACCAATATCGGATGTTTCAGCAAGCGCGCCTCTCGTAACAGAACCAGATTTACATGCCGCGCCGGTTTCACCAGGTCCCAACGCTGAACCGGCTGCACCAGTGGCTCATGCCACTCCAGTTGCACCGGTGGCGAATGCGCTCGCGAGTGAAACTCCAAGAAATCTCGCTCCAGATAAGACTTCAACGCCTCGGGTGAGCGAAGTGTCAGAGGGAACGGTGCCCGGCGTTCCGGTGCCGCGTGAAGTGGCTCCAACTCCAGAGGCGACTCGAGTGGGGACTTCTGATACGACTCCGGTGGGGACTTCTGTTACGACTCCGGTGGCGACTCCGGTGTCAATCGCACAAGTTCCAAGTACCGCTCCGACCTCAGTTCCGAACGCACCGGAGACATCCGCTCCAGCAATTGGAATGAGGCCAGAAACAAAAGCAGAAACAAAAGCAGAAACAAAAGCAGCTACAAAGCCAGCTACCAAAGCGGCTACAAAACCGAATCAAAAATCGCCGCCAGCTACACAAGTAACTCCACAGGGAACTCCAATCACGTCCTCGGCAACTCCGTTCGTACCGAGCATGGCTCCACCGTCAATCGCGATGGATGCCGGTGGTGCCGGAATGGCGATGGTCACTCAGGCAGATGTTGCCGCAACGGCCGCTCGGCGCACCAGCCGGTTTGTTTCGCCGCATGCTTCTAAGAAACACGGGCGATTCGGAAGTACTTTTGCGCCTCCAAGCCGGCACAAAGAGATTTCAGATTTTGTTCGCCCAAGCAAAGGTACAGTCGTTGAAGTTTTAGTGGCATGGCGTGAGCGAGTGATCGCAACCCATCACTTCACTGAGAAGCGCACGATCACGATGGGTTATCATCCGGAGAATGACATCATTCTGCCGGTTTTTGCAGGCAATGCAAAAGTTCGCAAGATGCCGATTCTCAAAATTTCGGCAACGACGGCGATTGCTATTTTGCAGACCGAGATGACGGGTGAATTGATTCGCGGTCAGGCGGCTTCGAGTTTCATCGAACTCGTGCGTACGAATCGCATGGCAAAAGCAGGAGCAAATTACAATCTCACGCTTGAACAAGGTGAAATGCTAAAGGTCAATTTGACCGAAGACGTTTCATTGATCATTCGTTACGTTTCGGATTCTCCCAAGCCGCTTGTGGCTCCGTTCTTGGATCTCACAACTTCCGAATTCACCGGGGTGATGCTTTCGCTTGTCTTGGTCGGCGTGATTTGGCTCTACATGTTTTTATATCCGCCTCTCACAGCACTCGAAGATGCAGGACTTCCCAAAGAGCCGATTCGCGCTGCTATTTTAGTTGTTGCACCGACTCCTCCTCCAGCTTTGCCACCGCCGGTAAAGGTGGATGCGGTGCCGGCGCCGACGCCCGTAGCGACTCCGCCTCCGGTTGCTAAATCCACTCCGACTCCAAAAAAGGTGGAGCAACCTAAACCAGTTGCACAGCAAGCAAAAGCGGTAACGACTCTTGTGAAAAAACAGGATTCGGGCAAATCGCAAGCGGCAGCGCCAACGCGAAATAAAACGGGGCCACGTGAACTGACATCGCCAAAGCAGGGCGGCGCGGTAGCTGTTGCGAAAAAAGAAGGGCAACAGATGAAAAGCCCGAAAACAGACGTCAGTAAGCTCGGGATTTTCAGCACACTCGGGCCCGGTGGTAAACAGGATCGAATTGATCAGTCGACCAACGGTGCTGGTGAGCTCGCGGGTCTTGCTAACAAAGCAACAGGCACTGCTGGTTCGGCAGCGAACCGAGCCGGAAAAGGTTTGGGCAGTGAACTGAAAGACACCGGAGTGGGTGGAAACGGAAAAAATCTCGAAGGAATTGCGGGCGGCAATCCCACGACTTCCGGTCGCGGCGGCGGCAACTCAGGTTACGGAGTGGGGGGGCTCGGAAATAAAACGGGAATCCAAATTCGTGCTGGTGGTGAAGAAGCGGTTTTCTCCGGAACGATTGATCCCGAGGCAATTCGTCGAGTGATTATGCAGAAGACCATGGTTCTTCGATCTTGCTACCAACGCGAGTTGAGTCATGACGAGAGCATTAGCGGAAAAGTCGTGGTTGAGTTTGAAATTGGTGAGCAAGGTCGAGTGTTGAGCGCACGAGTGAAATCGAATGATCTCGGAAATGCCGCGGTTGCAGAGTGCGTAGTTCGTAACTTGAAAGGATGGAGATTCCCAGAACCTCCATCGAACCAACAGGTCAGCGTTTCGTATCCATTCGTTTTCTCGAATTGATGCGTTTGAGCCGCTTAGGTTCAAACTTATTGAGCCGACCAAGTGGGCGCCAGATCAGCGGCGCCAGATCAGCGGCGTGAGCTAGTTTTTAAATTTGAGTGAAGTGAGTTTTAAAAAGATTTTGATTGAAATGAAAACGAGGGTCCGCGTGTAAGACGGTGGGCCTGATCCAAGGGGGATTCTCAAGTGGAACCGACAGCAGCAACAGATGTGATTCAACAGAATGTGGACAGCGGGAATTTCATCGTCTCCGCTTTTATTTCGGGCGGACCTGCAATGTACATTATTGCAGCCGTAGGTATTCTCACCATCTTCCTCATTGTCGAGCGCTTTTTTACGCTTCGCACATTGACGGTTGATAAAGCCGATTTCAACGAACATTTGTTCGGTATGGTTTTGCGCGGGGATATTCGCCAAGCCATCACTTACTGCGACAGCAAGCCGACACCGCTGACGACAACACTTAAGAGTGGATTGGTCCAAGTAATGAATCATCGCCCCGATGAGGAAGTTCAGGTTGCAATGGATGCAACGGTTCTTCGCGAAACGCCAAAAGTCGAAGGCTGGGCATCGTTTCTCGGCGTATTCGGTAACGTTGCAACTCTGATCGGTCTCGTTGGAACGATCATGGGTATGATTAAATCCTTCCGAGGTGTCGCTTCGGTTGGAGCCGCAGAAAAAGCCCAGATGCTTTCGAAAGGTATTTCAGAAGCCCTTCACTGTACAGCTTTTGGTTTGATCGTCGCGATCGTGGCCATCTTGTCTTACGGTTATTTCCAGGTTCGCATTGGGCGTATTTTGAATGAGGTTGTTGAGAGCAGCATGAGCTTGATGAATCTCGTCGTCGCCAATCGCGATAAAGTAAATGACTGATTTTTGAGCTCGAAGTGAGCAACTCGTTTTTTCGGGATGCTCACTTCCTCGCTCGCCGGTTTCGATCTCATGATGCTGATTTGCGCTGATCAGAATAGTTGCAAAACGCTGCGGACAAAAGGAATTGAGTTATGGCTCAGGTAGAAGATAGTGGATCGGGACGGACAACGAACGTTGAGTTGAACCTCGTTCCGTTCATCGATTTGATGAGCGTGCTCATCACGTTTCTTTTGATCACGGCGGTTTGGTCGCAAGTTTCTATGATTCAAATTGGCAGCAGCATTTACGGCAAAGCCACGCCAAACCAGGAACCTCCACCTCCCACACCGATGGCCGACATACCCCTACGGCTGGATGTGCATGAGGCAGGTTATCACTTGGTGATTGGAAGCGACAAAGTCGACATACCAAAAATCGCAGGTAAGTTTGATACAGCCGGGCTGCTCAACCGACTCAAAGGTGTTAAACAGCAGTATCCCGAAAAACAAGATGCGGTGATCACAGTGGACGATGCTCTTGAGTACGAAAATTTGATCACGGGCATGGATACGCTTTTGCAATCGGGTTTTCCAGGTATTTCGATCTCAACTGTCGGAGCAGAGTGATGGCAATCTACGCACCAGGCCGACGCAATCGTCACAACCGCCCGTTTCGCACCGCCAAGCGCAGTGCAATCATGGTCTTAAGTTTGACAGCGATGGTCGACATGTTCACCGTTCTCGCGGTCTTCCTTTTACAAAATTATCAAACGACGGGTGAAGCAATCGAGCTGAGTGAAGAAGTGAAGCTTCCAAAAGCAAGTGCAGTGAAAGAATTAAAGCCAGCACATGTCGTTGTGGTCGCGAAGGGTCGCATCATGCTCGATAAAGACAATGTTGCGGATTTCACGGCAGTGAAAGAGCAGATGGACTGGAAGATTGACAATCTTTATAATCTTCTTCAGCAGCGTTTCAAAGAATCAGAAGAAAAACGTGGCGCACTCAATGCGGTGAAAACTGCAGTGAACGACGCCAAAGGCCAGGCCGCAGCGCCTCAGCAAGATCGACGGATCACGATTCAAGCTGACAAATCGATTGATTTTCTGACCATAAAAAAAATCATGTACACGCTGACCGAAGCGGGTGCGAGCGAAGTGAACTTTGCAGTTTTGAAAGAAGACAAAAAGGCGACGAACTAACGAGCGCCTAAATTCAGACAAGAAAAAATGCGCAGCCGATCCACGGGCTGCGCATTTGGCTTTTGCAATTGAGAAAAGTCTTCGATCAGCGGTTTGGCTCGCGCTACTCGACCAGGTCGCTCGCGCAACTCGACCAGGTCGCTCGCGCTACTCGACGCCTTGGGCTGCAGTGCGGAATAATTATGCCGCTTGTGCTTCGACATCGTTGTTAAATCGCTTCACATAATCAAAAATCATGGCGTGGGTCTCGGCAGCGATTTTGTGAAAGCGTACTCCGATGTACCCATTTGCAGTTACGTATGCGACCGTGCCGCGCAAGTGAAGTCCGGTTGGAAACTCTTTGCATTTCACCAAGATCGAAAGCTGATCCTCTTTGCGAAGGTCATGTTGACCAGTGAGACCAATACCACCAACGCTGAGTGAGGCTGCTTTAAGAACGTAACTTCCAGGATCATCGTTTGAGCGAGTCACCGCAACGCTTGCCATAAGTGGTGCGCGTGCATTTTCTCGTCGGCTGATGCCAAGGCGATCCATCACTTCATGGAATTCGTAGACACGTTTCCAATTCGCAAGTCCCGCAGTCCACAAGTAAACATGATTCAATGAATCGAGCCGATTGAGGTGATCGTGGAGTTCGCGCTGAGTGAGCGGGCCAATAGGCGAGCCGCTTCCTAAGTCTAGATACCAGACCTGATTGACAGGAGCAGATTGCGAGGTTGAAAGAATTTGCCTGAGCTGTGCCTGCCATATTTCAACAGGCATCCACTCATGCTGTCCCTTCCACCAAATAAAGGCGCTTGAAGGAATAATTCCGCTCGCGATTTTTCCTTCAACATCTTCTGTCTTGAAGGGACCACTCACCACATCATTTGAATAAACGAACCAGTTTAGGCCCATATCTTTTGATCGGATCATTTCCTTATGAACTTGATCGAAGATGGAGATAGAAAAGGTCTAGAAAGTACGCAAATTTCGAGGTGGCGAAACGCACAGCGTAATTTTTAGCTAGTGGGTTTTTGCAATTTACGAGGGAACTCACGATCGCCGACATGGCGTTCGTTTTCGCTCGAACGCTGTCAAAATGTCCGTCAGTTTGTTGAATTTTGAAAAATCAGATTCGCGAGCAACAAACGGGAATTTTCAGATTCGTATTCGGCACAGCGTAAATCGAACAATTAGCTGCTAATATCATGCCAATAGTTGTGTTAGCCTAAGACTCGAGAGCGAGAAGCACGAGCGCCTGATGCGAATTCTGCGTCGGTGAAGTCAAATGTCGAGTCGTCTCGATCTGGAACATGAACAGGACTCGACTGGAGTGAGGCTCGGGATGAATAAACGAAATTCAATCATCTTGGCGCTGCTCTTCTTAATCGTCATCGTTCAAGTTGTCGTTCTTGCCCCGAAACAAACGGGCCCTCCTGAACCTGAGATTGCGGAGAATGGAAACGCAATCCCGCCACCACGAAAAGTCGATATGGGTGGGCAAGTGATGGGAACCTTCCATCTCGTCGGTACGAAAGAATCTCGCCAGGAGTGGGAACTATGGGCTTCAGAAGCTGCCCGCCCCAACGATGTCGAACGTTGGACCATTAAAGACGTAAAGGTCCGTTTCTTTGCGACAAATGGCGTTCTCTATGACGTCACCGGCAAAACAGGTTTGGTCGATCCGCAAAAAAACGAAATGCGTATTGAAGGAGACGTCGTGACTCACTCCTCCAACGGCTACATCTTTCACACGGATCTTGCAATTTACGATTCTGGAGCTCGGTTTTTAAAGAGCCCTCACAAGGTGAAAATGGATGGACCGAGCGACGCGAGCAAAGAGGGGCTCATCAACAGAGGTCTTGTATTGACCGGCGAAGATATGACTGCCGATATGGCTTCGAACGACATCAAGATGAATAAAAATGTGCATGCTAAAAAAGGTGTGCAGGGAAATAAAATCGCCACAATTCAAAGTCAGCGTGCGGAGTTCAGCGGTAAAACGAACTTGGCACACTTTGTCGGCGATGTGGTTATGGATTTTGAAACAATGCGCGTCACGGGGCCAGAGGCGAGATTTGCCTTTAATCCAAAATCGGGTTCGCTCGATTCGGTCGAAGTGGAAGGTGGCATTCGCGTCACCGATATGGACAAGTATGCGACGAGTAAGAAAGTCAGCGTGCAGTTTGTTCAAGACGAAATCGTATTCAGTGGATCGCCTCGAGTTGTTCAAAATGGTGACGAAGTGATAGGCGATGAAATTGTATTTTCGAACGGTGGAAAAAAAGTTCGAATTTCTAATATGCGCGGGCAGATTGAGCCTGATTCAGTCCAGAATGAGCGTTCGAACGGTGGAGCTGGTTTGACCTCGGGATTTGGTTCGAGCGCGTCGAAACGCGCCAGCTCACCGAGGGGAAAAACGCTTGTCGTTACCCCGCCACCGGCAAGCGGCGCAGGAGAAAAGTAAAATGGCAAAACTCTCGGTTCGCGGTATCGCGAAGTCTTTCAAGTCGCGAACAGTGGTGGATGGTGTTTCATTTGATGTTGAGCCCGGGCAGGTCATAGGGCTCCTCGGGCCAAATGGTGCTGGCAAAACCACAAGCTTTTATATGGTAGTTGGTTTAGTCACGCCAGATGCGGGCGATATTTTTCTCGGTGAAACTTCGATCGGAAATCTCCCGATGTTTCAGCGCGCACGTGTGGGATTGAGTTACCTTCCGCAGGAGGCCAGTATCTTTCGGCGGCTTACGGTCCGCGAAAATATCATCGTGGCACTCGAGGCTCATGGAATTTCGGGAACGGCGAAAACCGAAAAGCTCGAGCAATTGATCAACGAATTTTCGATCAATCATATCGCCGACTCGTATGGATACGCGCTGTCTGGTGGTGAGCGTCGACGTGTCGAGATCGCCCGTTCACTCGCAGGGGACCCAAAATTCATCCTCCTAGACGAGCCTTTCGCCGGGATTGACCCGATTGCAGTAGGCGATATTCAGGAGATCATTCGTGGTCTGAAGAATAAAGGTATTGGAATTTTGATTACGGACCACAACGTACGAGAAACTCTCGGCATTTGCGATTATGCTTATATAATGAAAGACGGCAAGGTTCAGGTGCAGGGTTTGGCTCAAGAAGTGGCAACTTCGGAGCTCGCTCGGCGGTTTTATCTTGGCGAAAATTTCCGCTTGTAAGCGGGGTGAAACTTCCGTCTAAACAAGACGGAACGAGGAGCAGTCATGGCAGT
>JAYVND010000774.1:0-2860 GCA_043758635.1 Bdellovibrionales bacterium | reverse complement strand
TTCACTCGCAAGCAACTCGCATACTTCATAGTTACACTTATTTTCGCCTACTCTTTCGATTCCAGCGCAATGGGAATTGCACCACGCCCTCGTGAATTCACGGAGAGCGTGTCTGACAGTGCCACAGCAGACAGTGCCACAGCAGCCGGCGCAGCCGTTGAAAGTGCCGCAGCTAGCAATATGCAGTATGTTCAAGGGAATCTCACGTATGACTTGAGCCACGTTTATGACTCCAGCACTCGAACGCAAATCATTGGCTGTTTGCAACTTGGCTACCAGGCGATGAGTGCAGGCGGAAAAAACATTAGGAAAGAAATCGCCAATCTTCGCGGAAATGGCAGTGCCAAAGTCATACGTTTTTTCTCAAATGAACAAGAAGCATCGCCGGGATCCATTCCGTCGGGAGCTCCCGCAATTGCAACCTGGTCGGGACCGAACGGACCTGCCGATTTTGATTCGCCGCCATCCAAGCGCACTGACATTCGTATTTACGTGCATCCGGGTCAACCTTACTGGTATCTGGTGAATACGATTTGGCACGAGCTCCTGCACACGACACTCTCAATCACTCACTCGCAGACAACTCCCGAAGGCACGATGCCAGCTAAGTATGTCAATGATGGAATCTGGTACGGAAGCATCAACGCGATCATGCTCGATTTTCCGATTCACGCGAGGAATCCAGTGACTGGTGCAACCGAGACGATTTACAACGTTGAGAACAGTCCTTGGTCGTGACTTTCAGGCATATCGTCAAAACTCTACCGACTTAAGAATTAAGAGCGGCCACGTTCTAGCCAGGTATCTATCATCTTTTCGGTGTTTTTCTCTTTTTCGAATTTCGCTTCGATCGTTGGAACTCTTTTTTCCCAGCCGCGAGCCATTTTGCGATCGGTGCGAACCAAAAGCTCGAGTTCTTGACGCTTTTTGAGCAGAAAGTCAAATCGCTCCTCCGGACTCATGTCGCCAAGGAGCCAATCCTCACAAGATGAATTCTCTAAAAAAACCGGCGTACGGTGGTGCCCCTCACTTTGGACCTTCTCGTCTGGCGTGTGCATAATGATGGAGAAGCCAGCGTAATCTGTACCAGTTTTGGGATCTCGCGATACTGCGCAGAGACCCGCCGCCAACAGCAGGCGCTCCCGATGATCATGAAACTCAACCATCTCGCCCGCGTGCGCCCCGTGATAGATTGGCTCAATGAAACCATCCATTGGAATTAAACAACGACCCTTTGTAAATGGCTCTTTCCAAGTTGGCTTGTCGAAGATTCGTGTGACTTTGTTTTGCCGCTCGTCGAAATCGAGAAGGCGCGCATTGAAAGTTGCATACTTTAAGGAAGCTGGCTTGAGCGAGAAGCTCATCTGCACCATTTGCATCGAATCGTCGACAGATTTTACAATGGGAGCATCTTGGAAGAGTCGAATGCGCCTGCGATACGGAAAATCATCGCCTGGGTTTTCGTCGATTTTTCGATCGATCTGGCCACCGGTCTGGCCACCGGTCTGGCCACTTATCTGGCCACCCAGCTCCAACTGCAGAGCTTCTTGGATTGAATTTTTATTTTTTCGAAGTTCGTACTCTGCACACATAGGCGATTCCTGACCAATTGTAAAAAGACAGCGTCAACTTTCGTTCTCAGAAATTCGGAATCAGTGAGGGTCGCATTGCTTCTCCCAAATTCCAAATTGTTTGATAAGCATCTGGAGTCACCGGGAGCCCGTCGCTAATGCGTAGCTCATTACGAACTGTAATTTCATAAAAAAAGCCCGATCCGCGCGGCAGATCGGGCTTTTTTTATTCTACGGATGCAGACTAGAAAACAGCGCGCACAAGTGCGATCAAGATCAGAAGCGAAGTTGGAACGCCCAACAACCAAGCGAAGATGTAGGGAACTGCACTCCCCTTTTCATTCTTTAAAATTTCGATTGCTGTTCCGTCTACTGACTGGATTTCGTTTTGAATTTTCATTGTTGGTTCCTTTTTAAAAAATGTACTTCCGGTAACTTATAGATTTGGTAATTCGTGAACTATGTGACAGCTGCGTTCGAATATCTCAAACTCTGACGAAGTTCGACCGATTCCCAACCGCAGCGCCAATTGCGAGGATTCTGAGCAGGTCAGAATCGCCTCGCGCTTATCTAACTGGGACCATCTCAATCGAGTGCCCCATGTTCGAATCGAAACCTTCGCCCATTGTCGCTTCAGCGAACGGACGCATGAAGTTTGAATGCGCTCCAATACGACCTCCCATAACGGCAGAGAGAAGACCGATGAAAAACAGTGCAAACAGAGCCCAACCAGCATCGGCGATTCCACGTGCCGCCGCTTCCGCTGCGGTTTTTGTTGCTTGCTGAAAGTCCGCCTGAAGCTGCGTGATGCGTGCGTCTACCTCTGCTTGTGACAGACCTGTCTCGTACGCGTAGTAAGCCTTTGCAGAATCCATATCGCCGCTCATTAAGCGTGCAGCTAAACCCGTTGCAACTTCTTGCGGAGGCGCTTTGAGAGTTGTGTTTGCAAGTGCTTTATTAAATGCATCTTGTACCACCGGAGCCGATGCCGCCGAGCTTGTTCCCTGCGCTACGCTCGAGGCAATTTGGCCAATACCCATCGAGAGCGATCCGATTACATTGCTTGCACCCATCATAACGAGAATAAAGAAAACCGAAGCAATCACAAAACCGTGAGCAGCGCCGACTTTGTAGGTTACAAATTTTGAAATGCGGAGAGCAAAGTAGCTCCCTAGAAATAAAGAAATAAGTGCCGAAAGGCCCATCCAAAGTGCAGCTGTGGTCGCGAGCGCCATCCCACCAGTTTCATGGCGGATCATACCCTCAGCCGTGAGACCACCAAAACCAGC
>JAYVND010000773.1:0-2863 GCA_043758635.1 Bdellovibrionales bacterium | reverse complement strand
AAATTGCGCTTTCGATGCAGAATCAGATTGCGGGGCTGGTGAATCAGCGTGTGCAGATCCCGATGCGATCGCCGCCGTTGATCGTGAGACTTCCGATGCTTAACGCAATGATCATTTTGCTCTCGACAGTGGCGTTGGTGATGGGAGTTTATATTCCTCAGGCCCGTTCGATGGCGTGGCTAGGTGGCGCATGTCTCTTTATTTCGATCGTTTTGAAATACTTCGCGTTTGCGCGCTGAGCGAATTTCGCTAAACGCTACCTAATAATTGCCGTTTATTTTGCGCGCCTAGTTTGTACCTCAACGATTTCACCGTCGAATGGTCTTTATTTCTTCTTCCTCTAATATTTTAATCACTTTGTCGCGGTGGTCGCCTTGAATTTCGAGTGCGCCTTCTTTTTTATCCAAGAGCAGATTTCCGCCAGCGCCGCAGCTTGCCTTTAGGATTTTTAAAAGCTCCTTGAGAAAAGGTTCCTGCTTAGGAAGGCCGTCGAGCACGGTCGCGGTTTTGCCTTTTCGCCCGGCCGTGTCGATTCGGACGGTGACAACAAAATTGCGAGATTTAACGAGACTCGAAAGCTTCGGGTACTTCATGTTTCCTCTTTTGACGAAATCGACTTCTGAAGGACCGCGACAACCCCCTTTTTTGCAAAAGGGTTCTCGCTAACTTTGCCATTTTGGCTTCGTCTTGTGGCCTTGTTTCAGTGGCCTTGTTTCAGCGGCCTTGTTTCAGCGGCGCTGTTTCAAAGGCCTTGTCTCAATGACTCTCCAGAAGTCTAGCAAGCATTCTATGAAAGTTTCAAGCGATCATGATATAAATGAAATTGAGCTGTTTTCTTTTTAGTGACAGCAAGGGAGTTTTCTTTTGAAATTTCTGAGACGACTGATAAAAAGTAGAAATCAACAGATTCGATTTACTTATTTGAAGTATTTGGTTTGTGCATTTTGTGTGCTTTGCTATGTTCGCACAAACGCGGCATGCTACACCTCAATCAATGAAGTGAAGGCTGCGATTGCAAAAGACGCGGCACTCGCTCCGCTTCAAGCCTTTTCGAACTCCCCGGATTTGATCGGGACTGTGCGACTTCCAATTCTCGGAACTGTGCCGGCTGCAGCTAAGCTTTCGGATTTGAGAGGCGTGCTCTTGTTGCATGTCACGGCGAGTGTGATCGACAAAGATATCCCGATTAAGCTTTGCGCCGAGGGCCAACACTTTTGGGCTGAAGCCGGTGCAAACCCGAGCAAGAGATATCCGTTCACTGTTAGCAATAAAGTCATAAGTTTGAGTTTCGATGACCATCCGATTCAACTCTGGGCGAATGCAGCGGGAAGAGACAATCGGCAAATGACTCCATCAAGGGCGGCCCAATGATCGAAATTCAAAAGTCTGCGATAATTTTGTTAGCTCTCTCAATTTTCACGGCCCGATTCGTGCGTGCGTCCGTGCCATCGACTCTTCCTTACAAAAGTCCGTTGAATGTGGTGGTTCCGAAAGATTGGACTTACGTTCCCGCGAGCCCTGACGTCGGAAAACTTGGAATTGAAGCTCCCGGTTTTCAGGGCAGCATTCATCCTGATCCGAAAGTGAGATTTCAACATGATCTTTATGAGGTGAGCGTTTACGTATTCGAACGTGACGCCGGCGCCGAGATCAATGGGCAAGTCGAGCGAGCGCTCAATTTAGCGGCCCCGCAATTTGCCAACAAACTCGTTAAACATGTGGAGACCGAAAAAGAGAGCACCGTGCGGGCTGGCTCGTTTCAATCACTTGAAGCTCCTTATGGAGCTTCGGCAATTTCGACGCTTCTGTACTCGGCATCCGGAAAAAAATCGATCGTGGTTGTGAAAGCGATCGTGTCGGGCGCTTCTCAAGGCAATCAGACGATTGATATGTTGAAGAAGCTCATACCCAACGTAAAATTCAACTGAGGGTCTTCGCTTAAAGGGGAACTCGCAGATAACTTGTAAGTTTCCCGCGCGTGCTATATCTCGCGCGTACTATTGTCGTGTATTCATCTGAAGGTGCTTATCCGCATCTGGCACTTAGCGCTTGTTGATCTCGGGTGCAGTCGATCCGGTGGCTTGAACAGCTTTCAAAAAGTCTTTCCCGAACATTGCGATATTCTCTGCCGGCTCCTCAGTCGAACTACCGATCGTACTCATAGCCGACGTGTTGAGTTGAATGTCGTGAATACTCTGATCCGAACTAAATGCGCGCGCTCCAGGAGTTGTATTGGTTCCGGTTGCTCCCGCGAAATTTACGCCCATGTCGTATTTCACAAGCGCTTGGTAAGAGTTCAATAGCTTAGATGAGCCGGTTTTCGAGAGCAAATTTGGATACTCGTCGCCCGTTTTCAACACGTATTTTTTCACCTCTGCATAATCGAAGTCATGATTGCGGGACATCACGAGTGCCGAGACAGCTGAGACGAAGGCTGTCGCTTGTGAAGTTCCGGTCATCAACCCAAAGCTATTGTTTGGCAGAGTCGAGTAAATATTTTCGCCAGGTGCTGCGATGTCGACGGTGCGAACGCCGTAGTTAGACGAGGGCAGAACTTTATTTTCATCACGATTTACGGCGGTAACCGAGATAATATTGCTCAGACCGTAATCGGCAGGGTAGTAATGCTTGCCGGCTTCGTCGGAGTTTGATTTTTCGTTTCCGGCGGCAGCGACAAACAAGATTCCCGCTTTTTCAGCATCTTTGACGGCGGCGAATTCTTCGGCCGAATAATCTGTTCCGCCACCAGAGTAATTGATGATGCGCGCTTTCATTTTGATTGCATAACGAATTGCTTGGATGGTGTTGCGCAGATTGTTCGAATTTGAAGATTTTGGATCGTAGTATTTTAGGATCATCAGAC
>JAYVND010000772.1:0-2869 GCA_043758635.1 Bdellovibrionales bacterium | reverse complement strand
CGAACCTTCGTTCAAAAAGAGAGCAGCTAGTGGCACACCGGTTGTGCGGCCCTCAAACACTCCCGCTACAATTTCCGGTGTGTCGGATTCTTTTCGCTGAGTTACGATTTTGCTCTGCCCTGGTTTTCGTTTGTCGAGTTGAGCTTGGATGAAATCCATGTTGATTGGAATCCCCGCGGGACATCCATCAATCACCACGCCCATCTTAGCTCCGTGGGACTCTCCAAAAGTCGTGACGTTAAAAATTTGACCAAAGCTATTTCCGGGCATTTGGAGATCCCTTTTTCGGAGTCGCAGAATGCGATCTTTGGATTTTTTCTTTGCGCGATTTGCGAACTGAGGCTTTTAGCGGCGGCGGCGGCTGCATGTGCACCCGCACGCTCTTCGCATTTGCGATTTCATTGATAGCCATCGCGTAGGACCTCCACCCGTATCCGCTGATTTGTTTCACGCAGACGGGCGCAACAACCGAAACACGTCGAAAGGCCTCGCGCTTACTGATGTCGCTCAAATGGACTTCAAAGGTAGGGAGTTGAATCGAGGCGACGGCATCTCGGAGTGCGTAAGAATAATGTGTCAAAGCGCCGGGGTTAAACACAACCGCGGTCACTTTTTTGCGATAAGCGTGCAAGAGATCGATGAGTTCGCCTTCGTGATTCGATTGAAAAACGTGCATCTTGATCGCGTGGCGCCGGCACTCTTTTTTCAAATTCGAATTCAGCTCTTTTAAAGTCATCGTGCCGTAGGTATCGGGTTCGCGCTCTCCCAGCAAATTGAGATTTGGACCGTGCAAAATGAGGATACTTTTGCTGTGGGCTTTATTTTTCGCCATACTTGCCTAGCATTTCGAAAGATTTCTTTAAGTCCGCGGGTGTGACATTTCCGTCGGAAACTGCACAACCGATTTTCTTGAGCAGAACAAAATGAACTTTTCCGTTGCGCAGCTTCTTGTCGCTGGCCATGTACTTCAAATAATCAGCGAAGCTTTTTGATTTTGGAAGTGCTGGTAACTCAATCTCTGCCAATGCGCTTGAAACGGTTGCGAAATCTTTGGATTTCAGATGCCCACGAACAAATGAGAGATTGGTGGCAAAGCGCATGCCCCACAAGACTGCCTCACCGTGCTGTAGTTCGCCGTAGCTGGTGGCTCTTTCGATTGCGTGACCAAAAGTATGGCCAAAGTTGAGAGCCTCACGAATGCCTTTGCGATCGAACTCATCTTTCTCAACAGCGTTCGCTTTCCACTCAATGGATTTTTTAACGATGTCACTGATCGTCGAGAGATCGAGCGCGATCGCCTTCGCCCAGTCACGGGTAAGGGTCTTAAAAAGTTTCGGATCGTAAATAAATCCGTACTTGATCGCTTCGCCGAGGCCCGATACCACTTCACGCTTGGAGAGCGTTTTCAAAAAATCCAAATCACAGATCACCGCAATCGGTTGGTGAAAGCTACCAATTAAATTTTTGCCAGTGGGATGATTAATTCCCGTTTTTCCACCGACGGAGCTGTCCACTTGCGCGAGCAATGTCGTTGGAACGCCGACCCAGGCGACGCCGCGAAGATATGTTGAGGCGATGAAGCCAGCCGCATCGCCGATGGAACCGCCGCCGAGCGCGAAAACCACGCAGTTGCGGTCAGCACCTTGTTTCAACATTTCATTGTAAACAGGAAACACCGATTCAATGTCTTTGAATTCTTCGCCAGCAGTCACGGGGATTTCGTGAACCGCCCAGCCTGCTTTTTTGAGCGATTTTACAAGGGTCTGGCGGGCCTTCGTTAATTTTTTATCGGCGATGATGATAGCCTGAGAACTCGGGGCCGATTTGAGTATGGCAGATACGCGGTCAACTGCGCCACTTCCGATGTAGACCGGATATTTTTTGTTAGGAAAATGAATTGTCACCTTGGAAATTAAAGTGGGTTTCACGATTTTTTTGAACCCTTCGCTGCTATTTGATCGTGAGTCACCATTCTTGAAATATCGGTCGCAATCTCAAGTGGCGGTCGCCCGTCTGTGATCACACGGATCGGAGCCTGATCGTAGATTTTGGAGCGAGAGACCATCAGTTCACGAATTTTTAAGTCGCGCTGAAGGTGGTCGAGCCCTGCAAACAAAGGCCGCATCTCGGGAGATCGGTCGAGGCGCTTGGCGATTGTTTCAGGTTCGGCCGAAAGATAAATCAGCAGACCCCGTTGCAGGATGAACTCACGACTCATTTCGCTCAGCAAGGTCCCACCGCCGAGAGCAATCACGCGTCGGCTCGAAACATTGAGGTGTTGAACCGCATTCGCTTCTATTTCGCGAAATGCTTTTTCGCCGCCGTTGTTAAAGATGTCTACGATGGAGCGGCCTTGCGAGGACACAATCGTTTCGTCCAGGTCTTCGAATTCACAGTTCAGCATGCGCGCGAGCAGTGTGCCAACCGTCGATTTGCCTGATCCCATAAAGCCACAGAGAAAAATAACTTTCGTTTTCATGAACGAGACCCCGTGCCTTGCCGACTTGCGGAAAAAGCTGATTCGGATTGCAGTTCGTCGAGTTTTTGTAAGTGCGTTCTCAAATGTGAGATCAGTTCACTCGACGTGCCTTTTGGAAGTTCATGTTTTGGAAACCAAATATTCCAGGTCCCAATTGCTTGATGAGCAAGCATGTTGAGACCATTCATGCACGACCACTGTCGCTCCCGACACTGCGTAATGAACTCTGTAGTTTCAGGCCGATAAATCAGATCAAACCCAAATGGTTTGCCCTGAATCAAATCAAACATCGGTTTAAACTCACTCTTAGCGTCTATTCTGATTC
The DNA here is from genome assembly GCA_043758635.1 of Bdellovibrionales bacterium. GTDB lineage: Bacteria > Bdellovibrionota > Bdellovibrionia > Bdellovibrionales > JAMPXM01 > JAYVND01. Next base: position 65 of record JAYVND010000772.1, on the reverse strand, counting down.
CGCGCATTCCGAGAGTTGTCGACTGAATCACGATCGTATAGGAAAGGGCCGGATTCTGAAGCTCG
>JAYVND010000771.1:0-2871 GCA_043758635.1 Bdellovibrionales bacterium | reverse complement strand
GATGGACCTTCCATCGCCATATAATCTATAACTCACCGACGATACGCAAGTGCAGCGATTGTTTAAATTTGTACTGAATTACGAGACGTTCCGCCCCCGACTTGCGAGAGATTCGTCCTCAATTCCAGTTCCCAAAAATTTGGTCCGCGCGACTCAAAAAATCAGCGCATCCATCAAAAACCATGACGGCTCCAGCATCTTCAAGATCGGCCTTTGACCAACCGCCTGATGCAAACCCGATCGCAGCGACACCAGCAAGTTTCGCCGCCTCAATGTCGTAAGGCGTATCTCCAATCATCACGGCCTGGTCCGCGCGACAATCTGCTTTTCGAAGTGCGGCGATTATAATGTCCGGATGTGGTTTGGACTTCTTTGAATCAGAAGCCGTGGTGCACTCGTCAATGATTCCATCTAAGCCAGCCTGACGAAGCATGGCCTGAAGGTCCCCGGCTTCTGATGACGTCGCAATGACCATTTGATAGCCTTTGTTCGCTACTGTCTTTAGTAGTTCGGCCGCACGGGTGTGTGGCCGCAGTTGATGGAGAAATTTACTCCTGAAGATCTCTCCGCGTCTTTGGCTAATGGCCTCGGCTTCTGGACTTTCGGGCGAAAGGTGTACCAGGGACGGTAAGATTTGATCGCCGCCCTTTCCGATAGATAAACGAATCTTTTCAAACTCCACTTGATGGCCCGCTTCACTGAATGCTTCATACCAAGACTCCGCATGTTGCATATTGCTTTCAATCAGAGTGCCATCGACATCAAGCAAGAGCGTTGTCGGGCTGAGCAATCGTTTTTCAATCTGCGCACCAAACGTGAATTTGTTTTCCTGATTCGCCGCAGGCATTTGCTTCTCAGTACGTTGGATTTTCTCTTTCGTCATACGGACCTCTCGCATGCCACTCTGAAGCGGCAAAATGTTTTGATCCGAATCCTATCTGTTGCGCTAGGAGAAGATCATCTAGGAAAAGAAACGTCTGATAGAAAATACGTGTAGTCTAAGTCGCACCTGGAAAAAAACGCCGCAGGCGCCAACCCGAGGAATGAAGCAGGACTCGGCATATTCTACCGATCGACGAACGCAGTGTTTCGCGTGGTCCGGCACCCTCCGCATTTATCATGCGTGTGAGAGCTGATATACTTCTCTTACAACGTATGGCTGCAAAACAACTTCTTCTTTTTACCGAAATTTTTACCGAGGCGCCTGGCTCTCCTACCCAGGAACTTGGCCTCTCAGAAGTCGTTGCGTGCGAAATCGTCAATGTCCATCTCGATTCGCTCTTTCAACATCTATTGGCGTTCCAATTCGGCCGCATGTCACACGCGGAGTTCCAATCGCATCTGCGGCGACATGCTTCGGCAATGGACGAGGCAAACGATATTTTTGAACTCGCTAAGCGGCAAACGATCTGATCCACATGCTCAGAATTTTTTCCTACGATCAAATCTGAGGATCTCCAAAAAGTGTCTCGGACTCGCCACTCCTACTTGCCGAGCTTTGGAGATTCCACTCGGAGAGCAAATATGCGCGAAACAAGCAACATTTACTCAAACTGGGCGTGCCTATCTGATCGAAGTGCGGCTGGGCTAGAAATTGCGTGGACGCCTTTTAGTAGGACTAAATGCTCTTTTTTTGGCACAAATAATCTCAATCATTTCGATGAGAAAAATATTTTCAACCATTCCAAGCTTATCGTACGCGATAAGAAAACAATGACCGGCAGCGGAAACGGGATACTGGAGGATGTTAAAGTAAATCCACAATTCTTTTTTGCGCTTGAGAGACTCAACCCTCGTTCTGCAAAATAATGGATCGCTCTCGGATTTAAAAACATTTGCCCGTCGTGCGCGAGCTCGAGGTCCAAAGTCCGTGCATCAGTCCCCAACTGAAATAAGGCTTTAACCAATGAAGGCAGTAAACAAAAAAGGTAATATGCAAATTCCCAGGCGGCATTTACACCAGAGAGCTAAGCGGTGGTTGAATGATCCCCGTGCATTCAACTACAGCCTCGATTTTTCAAGGCTGAATTTTCGAATTCATCCTGAGTACTACAGGGTGGGACGCGGTGAAGAAGGCGTGCTGTTGGTCGAACCTTACAAATCTGAAATTTTACCGCACTGGCGGTTCAAAACTCGTCCAATTGCCAAGCGCTCAGCTGATTCAATATTCAAGCTATTTCTGCGTTACAAGGACGGTGAGGACTTTATCGGTATGGACATGACTCGCAAGTTTTTGCAGATGGGCTACACAAGATCGAGGCGATACGCGAATCACCGGAGCGGGCAAAAATATTCGAAACAATTCGAAGTGTTGCCAATGGATTACGATGCAGAGAAATCTGATTGTGCTGAAATATTTTTCCGAGCTTGGTCCGCTGTCGAAACAGATCTCATTTACGCCGATCTCAAACTGTACTGGAAACTTGCCTTCGGCTAAAAAGCTTTGAAATTTTAAAATTTGCAAAGAGTGGAGCCCGCCGGCGAGCTTTGCACTCGACGGCGGCGTCTTCTCAGTCTCACCAATCGCTCTTACTGACCACGACCCGTTTTTTTCTGAAGTTCGTCGATCATTAGCGAAGCCTCTGCCTTCGTTAATTGCGGGTCGAACTCTTGTTCAGCCTCTTCGCAAAGAGTTTGCAAATAACTTGCTTGCGCGCCGGTCATCGCTTCATCTTTTGTGACCCAATCCTCCGGATTTTTTACCGCATTTCCATGTGGGTGCGCTTTCGGATTTTGCTCGACATCAAGTTCTGTTAGTTTCGATTCCATGAGTTCTCCTACGATTCAGCTGGTGCAAGTTTACGTTCAAAATTGATCGCCAGATGCTGTTACAAGCGAGTCACTTAACTCAACCAATTTGCATTTAGTAAC
>JAYVND010000770.1:0-8981 GCA_043758635.1 Bdellovibrionales bacterium | reverse complement strand
GGATGCAACAACCCTTGCATCAGGAGAATGCCACTCACGATCAAAAAGAAAAGACCGATAAAAAATCGCAGATCTTCCAATAATTCTTCGATCACAGTTGCCCCTTTACTCGCGCCACAATTTTCAATGAAGCTCTCGTCGAAGTGTATGCCTTCACGCAAAGATCCAATTGAGGATAGCCGTCAAAATAATCACCACGACTGCCAAAGGAATTGGACGTGTGTACCAAGCTCCTTCTTTCTCTTTAGGCCGTTCGGTCAGACTGTAAACAAGTCCTTTAAGTTGTTCCGGTGGCTTGGCCTTCGTCAAAAGACTCACAACAATCGTCACTACGAAGCATGAGGTCCATGCCACAATTGCAATTGTCAGAGCCTGCGCCATTGTTGAGGAAAATTCGACAAGTGGAGTTGACGTGAGCCATGCTTGGCTCCCTTCAGCACTGGTAGAACCGTGGAAGATCGCGGCTGCGATCGTGCCCATCATGAGCCCAATAAAGGCTCCGTGCCCCGTCGTACGGCGCCAAAACATTCCTAGCAGAAACGTCGCAAAGAGCGGTGCATTGATAAAACCAAACACCAACTGCAAGAAATCCATGATGTTGTTGAAATACGTCGCTAAGTAGGCCGTCGCGATCGAGAGTAAAATTCCGATGATGTTCGCGGCGCGTGCGACTCTCAGATAGTGACGATCGTCCGCAGTCTTATTGATGTACGCTTGGTAAATGTCGTAGGTCCAAACCGAGTTGAACGCAGTCACGTTTCCGGCCATGCCCGACATAAATGAAGCCATCAATGCCGTAAGCCCCACCCCAAGTAAACCAGATGGATAGAACTGCGTTAACATCGTCGGAAGAGTCATATCAAAGTTAATGTGCCCATCTGCTTTCATCGGCAAGTGGAAGTCACCGCCGGCCGCAATCAAAGCCATTGCAATCAGTCCAGGTGCAATCACAACAAACGGCAGCAGCATTTTTGGAAAAGCGGCGATTAACGGAGTGCGCTGGGCATCTCGCATGTTTCTGGCTACCATGGCTCGCTGAACAACTAAGAAATCCGTGCACCAGTAACCGAACGACAAAACAAACCCCAAGCCCAGCATGATCTGCATCATACTCACGCCCATTGGATTGTTTGAGCCCGACACGATCGGGTGCCAGCTCTGCATCATCACCGGCGGTAGATGCGAGACGAGCCCAGAGTACCCTCCGAGTTTTGTCAGCCCGATAAATACAATCGGTACGATACCCAAAACGATGAGGAAAAACTGCAGTACTTCATTGTAGATCGCACTCGTCAGACCACCGGTAAAGGTGTAAACCATCACAATTCCGGCCGCGAGACAGATCGAGAGTGTAAAATTCCAGCCCAAAAGAATTTCAAGCAAAAGGGCTAAGCCGTAGAGCGAAATCCCCGACGAAAAGACCGTCATGATTGCAAACGTTAGCGCGTTGAGCGCCCGCGTTTTTTCATCAAAACGAAGGCTTAGGTACTCTGGGACCGAGCGCGCGCGACTGCCATAATAGAATGGCATCATGAACACACCGAGGAAGAGCATCGCTGGAATCGCGCCGATCCAATAGAAATGGGAGGTCATCATTCCGTACTTGGCGCCAGAAGCCGCCATTCCAATCACCTCTTGCGCACCTAAGTTCGCCGAGATGAAAGCAATGCTTGTGATCCAGAGCGGGAGGTTTCGATTGTGCAGAAAATCGTGCGCGTTTTTGACTTTACGCTTGAGCAAAAAGCCAATCGTCAGCACAAATACGAAATACAAAAGGATAATCGAGTAATCGACAGCCGTGAGATTCATTCCCCTCCAATGTAAAACCTAAGCGGCCTCTGGGTGAATCACCCTTCTTCCAGCAGCACCCGCATTGATGCTAGTTGCCGGTCTGAACTCGATCGTTGCGTCATTCTGTCAGGTTTCTCCCCTCAGAAAATCCTAACTTGACCAGATGCAATGATTTAGTCCCCACTTATGAGTTTTTGGAACTTGATGATAATTTCGATATTCCTGTCAATTGTTTTGAATTCCTGTATTGAGCAATTGATCTATTTACCTAAGGTACCTCAGGTTCATGACGCAACAAGCGCACGACGACTCGCAGCTGCCTAGCGCCGACAATAGTCAGCCGAGGTTTGGGCAAAGTTTGGGCAAAATTTGATTGACTCCTGAAGCACTTAAACAATCCGCGCTCGCCAAATTGATGTGACGCACAATTTGATGACGAGCGCCCGACTCATCATCGACAACATTCGATTGAAATCAGAACGGTTCAGGTAACGAAAGCGAGTTTTATTATGAATATCCTTGTGACCGGAGCCGCCGGATACATCGGCAGTCACGCCACTCGTGAACTTATTGCCGAAGGCCACCAAGTTATTGCCTACGACAATCTCTCGCACGGTCATCGTGCAGCGATCGATGCCAAGGCTGTCTTCATTCACGGCGACACCGCTAATTCAATGCTTCTCAAAGAAACGTTCGCTCAATATAAGACAGAAGCGGTGATGCATTTCGCAGCCGATATCGAAGTGGGCGAGAGCGTGGTGAACCCAAGCAAATACTATCGTAATAACTTTTGCAACGCTCTCAATCTTCTCGACGCGATGAACGACAGCGGGGTTAAAAAGATCGTTTTTTCTTCGACAGCGGCGGTGTATGGCAACCCTGTTAAAACACCCATCGAAGAAGGTGATTTGCGCGCCCCCATTAATCCCTACGGACGCAGCAAGATGATGACGGAAATGGCAATCGAAGATCACTCCCGTGCACACGGTCTCGGCTATGCTGTTCTTCGTTATTTTAATGTGGTCGGGGCGTCCCCTGACGCCACAATTGGTGAAGATCATCGGCCTGAGTCGCATCTTCTCCCGCGTCTTTTGATGGCCACTCGGGCCGGCACTGCCGAAGCCAAAGTTTTCGGCAGTGACTACCCGACGCCCGATGGAACTTGCGTGCGGGATTACGTCCACGTCGTGGACCTTGCACGAGCGCATGCCCTAGCAATCAAAAGCATCGTTGCTGGGAAAGGTGATGTATATAATCTGGGGAGTGAAGACGGTTTCTCGGTGCTTGAGGTGATTCGTGCTGTCGAGAAAGTGACAGGAACACCAATGAAAGTTTTGTCAGAGGAGCGAAGAGCCGGAGATCCGGCAATCCTCGTTGCGAGTAGTAAAAAAATTCGTGAAACATTGGGCTGGGAGCGTCGTTATCCTGATTTGACCTCAGCGGTCGAGCACGCGTGGGCGTGGCATCGATCGCATCCAGATGGTTATGGAGCCGGATCTGCTAGTTCTTGATCGGCAGCTTCTGATAAATCTTCAGAGACTCGTTTGGATGAGCTTGAGCTTGCGCTAGCGTCCATACGTGATGGTTCAGCAAATCCAAGTAAGTTCGCATTCGATGCATGAGTTGCTTTAGGCCATTGCTCAGTAGGTAGACCTCTTTCTGGCAAAAACGCGTCTGGCAGAATCTCGCCCTGCCCGACCACAATTCTTAAGCCGTCGGTTTGCACGGTAGGCGGTGTTTCAAGGTTATTGAATCGGGTGGTGCCTGTCGCTGCTAATTCTTTTTGGGCGTGGGTGTGCTCTCTCATCGACTGATGAAGGGCTTGATCCAGCATATCGCCTGGCATTGCGTGTGCTTTCATTCCGCCAGTCAAACCGACGACGAGAGCACAAAGGGTAAGAATTAGGTGTTGCGAGAACAAGTTCACTATCATCTTTTTTTGGATCAACCGAGTTTTCATGAAGGACCTCCGTGCAATGTGATCTGCATTTTTCGCACTGATAAAATGCAGCGCGACTGCTCGTTCATCGCACCCGTCGCAGGGGTGTGGAACGGGCTTTACAGATGAGATGTGCAAAAGGCAGGCACAGATCTGAGCCAAAGAATGGCAGCCAGATCAAAATTGGCACGCCAGATCAATTCCTTTTGAGCTGGCGCCCAGCCGCGCAGCGCCCGGAACTTCCTTGTCCCTTTGCGGTGCACAGCTGTCGAAGGCTTCGACAAGAATCAGACGCGAGCCCTGCCGGTTGCGGTTAAAGGCGGAAATCTGCGCACCTTCATGCGATTTAGGATTTAACCCTTGATTTTAGTGGGAGATGTTATAGATTTTCGCTTCTTGAAATGCCCGGATGTCTGACTGATCTCTGCCCGTTCAAGCTGAGCGTCGATGAACTCTTCGCTCTCTTGATAAATGTAGGATTGCACGAATCCGTTTGAATGAATTTGAATTGAATCTGCTATCAGATTCTAACCGGAGAGTACGATGCCAACTCCTAAGAAAAGAACCACACGTTCACGTCGCGACATGCGTCGTTCACATGATTTCCTTGTTCGCCCAACAACTGTTAATTGCCCGAACTGCGGCGCTTTGGCGAAGCCACACCACATCTGTGCTTCATGCGGCCACTACAAAGGCAAAGAAGTCGTTGTAGCAAAAGCGTAATCTTTGAGCCCGGTTCAACTGGGCTTTGGATTTAGCAACGTTACGATTTCTAACGGATGCGCGCCGCGATCGGATGACTGTTCGGGACTGCTCTTCCGGAGACGTGTTCTTGAATAGCGGATCTGATTAGTGCCTCTGATTAACGGATCAAGTTAACGGATCTGATTAACGCCAGAATAAGCGACGCCTAACCGGCGTATTTTTTGCGTTTGGTTGACGTCTGACAGACAGCTGAAGGATCAACGGCCGGAGCAAAGTGGATTGGCCGGAAGATGATGTCCGGGATACGTCCCGTGTGGGCAGTATATGTGCGGATCTGTATTTGTGGCAGATCGGTTGAGCAGATCAGTTATGCAAACCTGTCAGATTGATCTGCAAATGAGTTCGGGGCGATCTGTCTGGGCAGTCAACTGAGGCAGTAAATTCGGGCGTTATATTCGGGCGACCTATTCGAGCTGTAAGCCCTACCAGGAAAATTAAGCAAATATCCTAGCAATGCTCGAGTGAGTTTTTGAGTGATAGAGCCGATCTATTCGGTCCGTGCAGCGAATTCAATCGACTTCAAGCGCTATGAGCATCATCCGCATGTCCTCTAATTACTTGTATTGTTTGATCGTTTGCGTTTTCTTTGTGTCATGAATTCCTTATGCATATTTATCGTCTATGGCTCTAGCTGGAAGGTCACGGAATGACAGTCTCTACACCGTATCGCACGCGCATTGCCGGCACTGGTTCATATCTTCCTGAAAAAATCTTGACCAACGCCGACCTCGAAAAAATGGTCGACACAAATGACCAATGGATCGTCGAGCGCACGGGAATTCGCGAGCGTCGAATTGCAGCTCCTGGGCAAACAACGAGTGATCTCGGCCTAGTCGCCTCAATGCGCGCTCTTGAGGCCGCTTCTCTCACGCCGAACGACATCGACATGATCTTATTCGCAACCGTCACTCCCGATATGCCGATGCCCTCGACAGCTTGTTACTTGCAAGCGAAACTTGGTTGCCGCAACGTAATGGCGTTTGACCTCTCCGCTGCATGCTCAGGATTTGTTTATGCGATGTCAGTTGCAGATCAGTTTATTCGTACGGGCATGTACAAAAATGTTCTAGTTGTCGGCGGCGAAGTGCTCCATCACGTGGTCAATTACAAAGATCGCGAAACTTGCATTCTTTTTGGAGATGGCTGTGGTGCCGCAATTTTGAGCCGTACCGATGCGAACGATCCGAACGTGATTCAGTCGGCGCATTTGCATGCCGATGGCAACCTAGCCGATCTTTTGACTCTTCCAGCTGGCGGATCAGCCATGCCTTACACGCAAGAGGTTCTCGACAACAGTTCACACTACGTTCATATGAAAGGTCGCGAGATCTTTAAAGCGGCTGTGCGCACAATGACTCAATGTTGTCAGGAAGCGCTCGACACAAACAAAATGAGTGTGGAGGACATTGATTGGTTGATTCCACACCAGGCGAACCTTCGGATCTTGGAGCTTGTCGCGAGTAGCTTCAAAATCCCTGCTGAAAAAGTCATTGTGAATTTACACAAGACCGGCAATACGTCGGCAGGCACCGTTCCAATTGCACTGGATGAAGCCATTCGCGAAGGCAAGATCAAACGCGGCGATAATATTTTGATGACCGTCTTTGGCGCCGGCTTGACCTCTGGAAGTCTAATGGTGAGGTACTAAAATATGTGGTCGGCACTTTTTCCAGGTCAAGGCAGTCAGTCAGTTGGAATGGGCCGTTTTCTTTATGAGAACTTCAACGAAGCCCGCCACCGTTTTGAGGAAGCGAGCGACGCGCTCTCGCTCAATTTTAAAAAACTTTGCTTTGACGGACCCGAATCCGATCTGCAGCTGACCGAAAATACGCAGCCCGCTCTCCTCTTAGTTTCGACCGCGACATTTGACGTCGTGCATGTGACGACCGGCGTGCGCATTCAAGCAGCAGCTGGTCATTCGGTCGGCGAATACGCAGCGGTGGTCACGGCGGGGGCAGCTCGTTTTACCGATGCCATGCGTGCGGTTAAGATTCGCGGGCAATCGATGCAAAGAGCTGTGCCTGTTGGTCAAGGTGGCATGATTGCCGTGTTGGGTCTGAGCGACATTCAAGTGGAGATCCTCTGTGAGTGGTCTCGAAAGACCTCAGGACTTGGCCCCGTCGAGCCAGCAAATTTCAATGCGCCTGGACAGGTGGTGATCAGTGGATCCCAGGTGGCGCTGGATTGGCTCCGCGCGAATGCGAAGGCCGAGATTTTCGCACCCGAAGCTCCGCGCATGAAACTTATCCCGCTCACCGTTTCGGCACCTTTTCACTGCAGCCTCATGAAGCCAGCGGAAGAAGAAATGCGCCGAGTGCTTTCAGAGATCAATTTTGATGACGCCAAATTCCCAATCGTTCAGAACGTCACAGCGCAAGCGCTGACAAGTGGCCCGATGTTGCGCGAGAATTTGATTTTACAGGTTTCAGGTGCAGTTCGCTGGACCCAGTGCATGACTCAACTCAAAGGCATGGCCGAAGCCCACGGAAAATCGCTTCGACTGATTGAATTCGGTTCGGGTAAAGTTTTAAGTGGTCTCGCTAAAAAAATCGACCCCACTCTTGAGGCGACTTTTGGCGTTAACTCCCTCGACGATCTTAAGCTCCTTGAAGCTCAAGTGAAAGGCTGAAAATTGGAAAAGCGTTTTGCCGGTAAATATATTTTGGTTACAGGATCGAGCCGAGGAATTGGCGCCGCAATTGCCCACCATCTTGCAAGCGAGGGCGCGCGCGTTGCCATCACTTACTCGGGCGGACAGGCCGCTGCTGAGCGTGTTCTGGCGGCGCTCCCTGGCACCGGGCACATTGCTTTGCAGTTGAACGTGACGGACGAGGCTTCAGTGGCCTCGGTATTTGAGACAATCGCAAAGGACTTTGGCCAGCTCGATGGATTGGTCAACAACGCAGGCATCACCAAAGATCAAATCTTGCTGCGAATGAAGACAGAGGATTTTCAATCTGTCATCGACACCAATCTTAAAGGCACGTTTCTTTGCACGCGTTCCGCGGTTAAGATCATGATCAAAGCTCGCAAAGGTTCTATTGTAAATATCACCAGCGTGATCGGTGAGATGGGCAATGCGGGCCAGAGTAATTACGCGGCCAGCAAAGCAGGCGTCGAAGGCTTTTCGAAGTCCATTGCTCAAGAAGTGGCTTCACGCGGAATCCGGGTGAACTGCGTCGCTCCTGGATTTATTGTGACCGAAATGACCGATGCCCTCACGGATCAACAGAAAGAATCGATTCTCTCTAAAGTTCCTTTGAAAACTCTCGGTGACACAGATGACGTGGCCAAAGCCACTTCGTTTTTATTAAGTGACGAATCAAAATACATCACCGGTCAGACTCTCTCCGTGAATGGTGGGTTGTACATTTGATCCTGTGATGCTGTGCGGACACCATTGATCGCCCCTCTTTGACTTCCGGGGCAAAGCTCGGAAGATTTTAGTCAGGTGTTTTGATTTGTGACGATTGGTGGTGTGATGGAGATTGAGGGAATGAATTTTTTGCGGCGCGCTGTCTGCGTCTCGCGAGCTCGCAATGAGGCCTCCTTGAAGCCATTCACGCCAATTGATTCGCGAATTCCCACACTTAGTTCATAATTGTTCTTTGGAAGTTTGCAAAATTTGAAGTAAAGACAAGTACTGGATTAACGACGCTAATTAAAAGCTCATGACAAGATACAACTCTTCATGAACAACATAAGCGCTGATCCTGTTTAAAACCCTTTTTGGAGGTATTAGAATGGCTACGGTTCAACCTAAAGTGAAAGAAGTTATTGTCGAGCAGCTCGGCGTTGATCCAGAGCGTGTAAAGCTCGAAGCGTCTTTCATTGACGATCTTGGCGCTGACAGCCTGGACATTGTTGAACTCGTTATGGCGATGGAAGAAGAGTTCGGCATAGAAATCCCGGATGAAGATGCAGAGAAGCTCAAAACAGTCGCTGACGTTTGCAATTACCTTCAAGCAAAAGGCAAGGCGTAAGCCTTGCGATCTGGCTGAGCGTAAGCCTTGCGATCTGGCTGAGCGTAAGCCTTTCCGCAGATCAAAGAGAAGATCAGAGGGCAGATTGGAGAGCAGATCAGAGGCTCAAGGCTTTGATCTTGCGACCCGTTAGACCGAATGCGCCTACCGAGTGGGCGCTCGGTCTAAGTAGTTCATATGAATCACGTGTTCGAACGAAGGCAGCTGGCGATCCACGGAGTGCCACCGAGTTCACCGCTCAAATCTTTTTCCAGCCCATCGCCTTCTCCATGAAGCAGACTGGCCCTTCCCAGTGCGTTGAACGCCAAGCAAAATTCGATCAATATTTATCTCAGATCTTGACCGTGTGATTGAAACAAATATCTTATCACCTTGAATCGCTTAAATATTATCGGCTGACTTGCTCGGTTACGGTGCCAGTCTCTCAGACGGTTTCATCTCATCCACTTTCGTCTTTGCGCGAGTGAAATTGGACCTGTGAACTCGATTCCAGCATCTTAAAC